>JANOJW010000678.1:0-9821 GCA_031418955.1 Hyphomicrobiales bacterium
AGACACCCGACCCGCACCGTCGCCGCCTAGGACTGCACGTGTCTTGTCGGGTATCTGACACCTGCACTTTTCCCCGATCGACGACGCAGAACGGTGCCCGCCCCACCCTTCACTCCAACCCCAACGCCTCCATCATCGTCGCCGTCACCGTCCGCTCGTCGAACAGGCGTTCGGCCTTGGCGCGGCTCGCGCGCGCCATTGCCGGGATCAGATCGGGGCGGCGCAGGTAAGTCTCGATCGACGCCGCCAGCGCGTCGTCGTCGCCGGCCGCAAACAGCGAGCCGTTGACCCGCTCGTCGACGACCTGGCGCGACCCCGGAATGTCGCTTGCGATCACCGGCCGGCCCATGGCGAGCGCTTCCAGCAGCGCGCCGGCAAGGCCCTCGCTCGGGCTCGGATGCACGATGACGTGGGCGGCCGCAATCGCCGGGCGCACGTCGGCAAGGAAGCCCGGCAGCTCGACGCCACTTGCAACCAGGCCCGCGTGCCGCGCCGACAGCGCGCCGGATCCCTGTCCCGGCGATCCGGCCAGCACGAAGCGGGCCTTGCCGCCCTTCGCCTTGATGCGTGCCGCGGCTTGCGCGAACACGCCCGCGCCGCTTGTTTCGTCGAGGCGGCCGAGCATCAGGAACACGAGGCCGTCGGCGACGAGCGGCAGCGGGGCTTGCGCGTAGTGAGCAAGATCGACGCCGGAGCCCGGGGTGACGAGCTGCGGTTTCGACGCCGGCATCACCTCCTCGGCAATGAGCCGGCGCGCATCCTCGCCGTTGTGGACGACGACGAGGTCGGCTGATTCGATCGCGGCTTTCTGTTCGCGCCGCGCGCTGCGTTGGCCGAGCCAGCCGCGCCGCGTGTGCGCCTCGAGGCCGAGCGCGGACAAGCCATTGACGATCAGCACGACGTGTTTGGCGCCTGCGCCTTGGCCCAGACGTGCGCCGAGCGTGGCGGTGCGCGGACCCGATGCGACGACCACGTGCGGCGCGAACTGGGCGAGCGCCTCGGCCAACGCCGACTCGCTGCGGCGGGCCGCGAACGGTCCCGCGCCCTCGGGTGCGAGCGCAAACGTCTGCGGCGTGATGCCCGCCTCCTGCAGCGCGGCAGCGGTCGCCGGAGCGATCTCGGGGGCGAGCGCCAGCACGGCGTGGCGCCGCGCCGCCACCGCCCGCATCAAGGGCCCGCGAAACCGCGCGAGTGAGAGGCCCGAATGCGCGACGAAGGCGACGCGTCTAACACCGCCGATGGGAGATGGGTCTCGCATCAGTGGATCGCCCGCGATGTGGGTGCCCAGGCCGCGGGCTCGGCGGGCAGCGCCTTGGCCTCCGGCCGGTAGTCCTCGACTGCGCGCGACAACACGCCCTGGATGGCGTCGAGCCGGCCGGCGGTCATGGCGTCATCGAGGGTCTTCAACTCGCGATCGAGCTCGGCGCGGACGAGGAACGGCTCGCTGATGCGGCGGATGCGCGGATGCTCGGTTTCCGTCGTGCGCCCGTCGATCAGCAACTCCTCGTAGAGCTTCTCACCGGGCCGCAAGCCGACGTACTCGATGGCGATGTCGCCGTCCGGGTTGGCTGCGTCCTGCACCTCGCGGCCCATCAGGCGGATCATGCTGCGGGCCAGCTCGTCGATCTTCACGGGATCGCCCATGTCGAGCACGAACACCTCGCCGCCCCGCGCCATGGCGCTCGCCTGGATGACGAGGGTTGCGGCCTCCGGGATCGACATGAAGTAGCGGATCACGTCGCGGTGGGTGACGGTGACCGGGCCGCCGTCCTCGATCTGCTTGCGGAACCGGCGCACGACCGAGCCCGAGCTGTCGAGCACGTTGCCGAAGCGGACCATCGTGAACACCGTCGTGCCAGGGGTCTCGGCGGCGGCCGCCTGGAAGATCTGCTCGGCCAGGCGCTTGGACGCCCCCATGATGTTGGTCGGGCGCACCGCCTTGTCGGTCGAGATCAGCGTCACGCGCCCGACGCCGCAACGCTCGGCGACCTCGGCGATCACGCGGGTGCCGAACGTGTTGTTGCGCAAGCCTGCCACCGCGTTCGCCTCGACGATCGGCACGTGCTTGTAGGCCGCTGCATGATAGATCGTCTCGACGCTCAGCGCCTTGATCGTGCGCTCGAGCAGCGCCTCGTCGAGCACGGAGCCCAGCACGCCGATGATGTCCGGCCGGGCCGGCGCGTTCGGGGCATCGGCCGCCGCCTTGGCGAGCCCGTCCATGATCTCCGTCTCGACCTCGTAGAGTGCGGTCTCCGACATCTCGAACAGCACGAGGCGGCGTGGCCGCTGGCGCACGATCTGGCGCGTCAGCTCGAAGCCGATCGAGCCGCCGGCGCCTGTCACCATCACGCACTTGCCCAGGATCGGTCGCGACAGCAGGGCTGGATCGGGCGGCACCGGCTCGCGGCCGAGCAGCTCGTCGACCTCGATGGGCTTCAGATCCGACACCGAGATGCGGCCCGACGCGATGTCCTCGATCGCCGGCATCGTGCGCACGCGCACCGCATGGCGGGCGATCGCGCGGATGATGGTCTGGCGCTCCCGCCGCTGGCGCTCGGGGACGGCGAGCAGCACCTCCTTGACGCCGTCGCGCTCGACGAGGCGGGGCAGCTTGTCGACGCGGTAGACCTTGAGGCCGGCGATCGACTGGCCGATCAGGCTCGGCTGATCGTCGACGAAGCCGACCGGCTCATAGCCGCCGCTGCGGCGCAGCGCATCCAGTAGCTGCACGCCGGCCGCGCCAGCGCCGTAGATCGCGACGCGCCGCCGTTCCACGCCCCGTACGCTGGACCCAAGCGAATCCTTCAGAACGTAGGCCGCGACCTCGCGGGACGCCCAAACGAGGAAGCCCGCGATCATCGCGTAGATGAACACGACCGAGCGCGGGAACTGCACATCGGGGTCGCCGCGACCGACGACCATCAGCACGACGAGGCTCCACAGCAGCACCGAGACCCCGACCCCGGTCAGGATTCGCATCATGCCGCGCATGCCGAGGTAGCGGGTGACGAGCTGATAGAGGCCGAAGGCGTGGAAGGCGAGGAGCCCGGTCACCGGGGCCGCCAGCAGCACCACCGTCAGCGCCAGGTTCTCGGGCACATACAGCCGCCCCCAGCGGAGCGAGAAGGCGAGCCAGACGGCGATGAGCAGCAGCCCGAAATCGTTGACGAGCAGCACCGTCCGCTTGCCGTGCCGCGGCTGGGCGACCAGCCACTGGCGCAGCCGCGCGACCGCCGCATTCGACATCAGCGATGTGCCCACGAAGTCCCTCGCCCAATCGCACCGAAGACGCCGGCCGGCACGAACCGGCCGGTGAATCCACTGCTCATGCCCTTAGCGGGCGCCGCCCCGCCGATCAACCCGCGCAATGAACCTGTCGACAAAGGCAGCAGCGTGGCTCGGTACGCGCGGATGGGGCAGGGGGCGCTCGGAGGCAACTGATTTGACGCCTGTTTTGGGGGCAATCCCCGAAACGCGCGAAGCCGACGGACCTATCGGCCGGCGCGCACGTCGGGGTGACTACTGCATGATCGTGGTGCGCCAGTGGACGCGGGGCTCGTCGGCCGGGTTGCCGCCGGCGGCCGAGTGCACGGTGCAGCGGTTGTCCCAGATCACGATGTCGCCGACGCGCCATTTGTGCCGGTACTCGCCGTTGGGCTGCAGCATGTACCAGCTGAGCTCGGCGAACAGCTTGTCGCTGTTGGCGTCCGACCAGCCGTGCACGCGCAGCACGTGATATGGATTGAAGTAGAGCGACGCTCTCCCGGTTTCGGGATGCACGCGCACGAGATCGTGCACCGCGGGGGCGCGCGCCTGATCGACGGGATCGAGCAGCTCGATGCTTTTGCGCTCCCGCCCGCCGTAGCCGAACTCGAGCTTCAGTGTCGCGCATCGGTCCTTCAGCCGGGCGGGAAGCGCGTCGTAGGCCGCATGCATCGAGGCGAACAGGGTGTCGCCGCCGTAGCTCGGGATCTCCAGGCCGTAGAGCTGCGTGCCCTTGCAGATCTCGGTGTCCCAGGGGCTGTCGGTGTGCCAGCCCTGGCCGCGGTTGAGAATCAGCTTGTCGGCCTTGGCGTCGGTCCTGGTGGTGACGCCCATCAGCGTGATCTCGGGGAATTCGGGATCGCGCGTCTTGCGCACGCGGTGCGGCTTCAGTCGGCCGAAGCGGCGGCTGTAGGCGACATAGTCGGACTTTGTCAGCTGCTGGCCGCGCACCACCAGCACGTGATGATCGAGCCAAGTCTGATAAAGCCGCTTCCAGTCGGCGTCACCGAGCGACGTGACGTCGATATCGGTGACGAGGGCCCCGATCCCCGGCGCTGCCTGCTCGATCTTCACGCGTGCCTCCCTGCGTTCGCACTGCGGCGAGAGTGAGCATAGCCCAAAGGCGAACGCCGGCCACCCTTTCGGGCAGCCGGCGCCGCAACGGTCGGTATCTTGGTGCTGCAACCTTTCAGGCCGAAGGCCGCGGCAACTCGTCGGCGCGGGCGGACTTCTGCACGGCCTTCTGCACCTTCTCGAACGCGCGCACCTCGATCTGGCGGATGCGCTCGCGGCTGACATTGAACTCGGCCGAGAGATCCTCGAGCGTGGACGGGTCTTCCTGAAGTCGGCGCGCTTCGAACACGCGCCGCTCGCGGTCGTTGAGCGAGCCCATGGCGGCGACGAGGTAGGACCGGCGCAGGCCGAGCTCCTCGCTTTCGCCAAGTCGCTCCTCCTGGTTGGGCGTCTCGTCGACGAGCCAGTCCTGCCACTCGCCGCCCTCCTGGTCGGCGCGCACGGGGGCATTGAGCGGTGCGTCGCCCGAGAGGCGCCGGTTCATGGAGATCACGTCCGCCTCGGACACCCCGAGCTTGGTCGCGATCGTCTTGACGTGCTCGGGCTTGAGGTCTCCCTCCTCGAGTGCCTGGATCTGCCCCTTGATGCGGCGCAGGTTGAAGAACAGCTTCTTCTGGGACGCCGTGGTGCCCATCTTCACGAGGCTCCACGAGCGCAGGATGTACTCCTGGATCGAGGCGCGGATCCACCACATGGCATAGGTCGCCAGACGAAAGCCCTTGTCGGGTTCGAACCGCTTCACCGCCTGCATCAGGCCGACGTTGCCCTCGGAGATCACCTCGCCGATGGGCAGCCCGTAGCCGCGATAGCCCATGGCGATGCGGGCGACGAGGCGCAGGTGCGACGTGACGAGCTTCTGGGCAGCTTCGGAATCCTGGTGCGACTGCCAGCGTTTGGCCAGCATGTACTCCTCGTCGGGCTGCAGCATTGGGAACCGGCGGATCTCCTCGAGGTACCGCGAGAGACCGCTAGAGCCGCCGGAAACCGTCGGAAGGGCCTTGGTTGCCATGATCATGCCAGCGCTCTTGGTCCTCTTTAGGAGGTGCGAGCGTCTGTTCCCTCGAGCCTTTCAGGCC
This sequence comes from Hyphomicrobiales bacterium, assembly GCA_031418955.1. Classification (GTDB taxonomy): domain Bacteria; phylum Pseudomonadota; class Alphaproteobacteria; order Rhizobiales; family Hyphomicrobiaceae. The sequence goes on from JANOJW010000678.1 coordinate 5,415, forward strand.
AACCGCGGGATGCGGATCGGCACGGGATAGCTCTACTCCCTCTGAACGTAATTCACAAACCACGTTGCTGTGTGCGTGCCCTCACCTCACTTCACGTCCGGGTGATCGAAATGGGGATGCTACTCCGAGATTGCAAGACCCCAATGCAAGAGCCCTTCTTGCGTCTGGTTACGTCGATTAGACGGGCCCGGATCTCAGATCCGTCGCCGAACCCGTAACCGAAATGTGCCCAAATCGTGGCAGCGGTCCGCAAGTGATCGTGGGCCTCGGGTGATCGAACTCAAGAGTTGCGGGTGCGCCGCCACCAGCGCTCTGCTGCAACAACCGCCCAGATCGCCTCGACGACCCCGAACGGCCATGCGCCTTGTAGAAAGCCGTAAGCCGACGCCATCAGGCAAGCGCCGGAGAAAGCCAGAATGAAAAATGGATTACGATCCTCAAGCCGATAGAATACCAACATGGCGGTGACTGCGACAAGGCCGAAGACGGTGAGCAGGTCCATGTCAGGCTCGATTTGGTAGCCACGTTTGATCAGCCGTCGTGTTGACGCCCTGGCGGCGAACCGTCCGACCCACGGCACAACCACATGCTCGGGAGCAGTTAAGATGACCTATATCGACGGCTTCGTGATCGCCTGCCCCAAGGCGGACAAGCAGGCGTTCATCGACCACGCCAAGCTCGCCGACAGCGTTTTCATGGATCTCGGCGCCCTGCGCGTCGTCGAATGCTGGGGCGACAACGTGCCGGAAGGCAAAACTACCGATTTCCGCATGGCCGTCAAAGCCACTGAGGACGAAGAGGTGCTGTTCAGCTGGATCGAATGGCCCGACAAGGCGACGCGGGACGCCGCCATGGCCAAGCTCACCCAAATGATGAAGGACCCGAGCAAGTCCGATCCACGCATGGACCCGGCGAAAAACCCCATGCCGTTCGACGGCAAGCGTCTGATCTTCGGCGGCTTCGTTCCGGTTGTCGAATTGCGGAAGTAGAGCGTTGCCCGGTGCGAGGTCACTTCAGATCCTTGATGAAGTCCGCGATCAGCGCGTTGGTCTCAGGCACCCGCTCGAGCTGCGGGAAATGGCCGATGCCGGGAACGATCTCGATACGCGCGCCCTTCACCTTGGCGCGAACCTGGTCGAGGTAGGGCGTGGTCTCGCCCTTCTGGAGGCCGACGCGACGCCCGTCGGCATGCGTGACGGTCGACTGAATGACCAGCATCGGCACCTTCACACCCGCGAGCATGCGATCCATGTTCTCGCTGTCGTAGCGGCCGATGTCGACGAACAGCGGCCCCGCGATATCCGGATCACGGTCGACGGCGCGCTTGATGATGGCCTGCGCCTTGGCCTTGTCGTAGTCGGGCCCGAACATCTGGGCGAACGCGCTGGAGACGAACTTCGCGTAGCCGAGCTCTTTCAGCGTCTTGGCGCGGCCCTCCCAGGAGCGAGCGCCGGCTTCGCCCAGGCGGCTGCCATCGACCAGCACCAACGCCTTGGCGCGCTCGGGGACGCGGGCTGCGGCTTCAAGCGCGATGCGGCAGCCCATACTGTGGCCGAAGATGACGGACGGTCCAAGGTTCAGCTCGGTCATGAGCTGCGCGACGTCGGCGCCGTGCGTCTCGATCCGGCCGTGCGCGGCCGTGCCGGGGGTCGTGCCGTGGCCGCCCAGATCGATTGCGACCGTCTCGTGCTTGGCTGAGAACTGCGCGACCTGGTCGTCCCAATCGCTGCGCGCACAGCCAAAGCCGTGCACGAACACGAGCGGCGGGCTGCCGGCGCCCTTGCGGGAGTGGTGGATCAGCGGCATGGCGGGCTCCTCTGAATGAGCGGGTCAATAGTCAATCGTGAATAGTTAATAGTCAATAGTAATGGGCGTCAGTCTATTGACTATTCACTATTGACTATTGACCTATTCACTACTGTCTATTCCAGTCCGACAACGTGCCTCGGCGCGTGCCAATTCGCGGCGGCCGCGATGCAGCGTTCGACGTCCTCGGCGAGCATCAGGCGTTCGGCGACGAGTTTCTTTGCGGCCTCGCCGATGGCTTCCTGGTAGGCGGCGACGCAGGGGTAGCGCTCGGTCACCGAGGCGCGGGGATCGCCGGTGGCGAGACGCTCGGACTTGGTCAGCGAGAACGGAATCGTCGAGCCGGTGAACTCGTGCGTAGCGCCGTGGCCAAAGCCGCGCATGCGCAAATTCCAGCCGGTGTAGGTGGCGAGCGGCGCCTGCACCATCGGCGCGCGCACGCCGGCGACGTCGTTGCCGTCCGTGTCGGTCGCCGGCACGAGTACGGCGTAGTACTTGCCGGTGTGGCGGGGCGGCTCCTCGAGAATACCTTGGGCAGCTAGCTGGCCGAAGTCGAGGAGCTCGAGCCGGTTCGGCATCTGCGGGATCGCGGTGCCGGGGATCTGGGGGAACCCTGTCTTCCAGACCTCCCACTCGACCAGCGTACCGTCCCGGCGAAGCGGCATGCGGCTCGGCGGCGGCGCGGTCCCCTTCGTCGCCCAGGCGTCCATGTTGTCGAGCGCCGCGCGAAACAGCATCGACGTCCACACCACGTTCTGGCTGTTCTGGCAGACGCCGGCGTTGTTGACGACCTTCAGCAGCGGATCGGCGTAGTGCTGCGACGACGACCAGAAATAGACGCGCACGTTGTCGGGTTGGGCCAGGTCGTTGCCTTGCGTGTCGGTGTGCACGAGGCTGCCGCGGCGCTGCCAGTACTCGGTGCCGGTCTGCGAATGAAACACCAGCGGGTCGGTGTCGGGGCGCTTGCAGATGGCGTCGGTGCGGCCGGTGAGATGATCGGTCGAGTGCGCGTAAGAGAATGGGAAGGCGTCGGCTGGGTTCTCGTGGTCCTCGTACTGCTGGCCGGCGGCGACGATGACATTGGCGAAGCGGTGGTTCATCCACATGCGCCCGCCACCCGCGACATGTGGTAGCAAGCCTTCAAAGACTTTCTTTCCAGCAGCGTCGGCGTTGCAGCCGCTGTGGATGAAATCGCGGATGCAGCGGCCGGTCTGCGAGCGGCCCCAGCCGTAGGCCTTCTCGATCGGTCCGCCCGCGGGGTTTGGCTTGCCCGCATCGTCGGCGCGGCCGGACTTGAGGAACGCCACGAAATCCCGAACCGCGACGTGGCCGAGGCCCAGCACCAGCGGCTCGGTGCCCGTGTAGACGATCTCGTAGATCCAGCCCGGCTCGAAGCCCTGGAGCATGTGAATGTGGACCAGCGACGGCACGATCGCGGTCTCGGCGCCGACCGCGTCGAGACCCATGCCGGTTTCGGTCCGCGCGAACGCCCACTGGTCGTGCGGGATCGCCACGCGCGGATCGTCGGGATATCGGCGGCGTGTGAGCGAGGCACGGCGCGTATCCATCGAGACGGTCGGATGGCTACGCGTCGAGGCGCGAGAGGACAGCGGCAACGTCGTGATACCGCACCTGTCGACGATGTACTCGACGCGCACCGGGCCGGTGAGCGGGCGGCCATTGTCGGTGGCGACCGGCACGTCGAGCAGGAAGCGATCACCACCGGGCAGCAGGTCCGCCTGCCACCCGGCCCAGGCGAGCGTATAGCCGCGCCGGAAGAAGAAGCCGTTGCCGGCGTGCGCGGGGTCTCGCGGATCGTTCGAGTGCACCGCGTCGTTGAAGAACTGCAGGCAGCGGATGTTGCCGCGATTGCCCCAGTCGAAAAACAACCGCTTGTTGCCCTTCGCTGCATCGAGGGGCCGCAGGATCGAGATGTCGGTTGCAAAGTGCACGAGGCCCTTCGCGCAGACCGGCGCCTTGTCGAGATCGACGATGCCGGACTGCGCGGGCGCCTTCGGATCGACGGCAAAGCGCGCCCGGCCCTTGATGCGCTCATAGGCGCCGACACCGCCGAACGCTTTGCTGCCCGCGAAGGCGAAGCGCTCGGTAATGTCGATCTCGATGCGATTGGTCACCGGGTCGTCCTTCTGTAATCGCCGAGTCGGGTGCGCTCCGATCCGGGCGGGCGCGTGCTACTTGTCGAGCCAGACCTGCTCGAGCCGCCACTGGTTATAGATCGAGTTCTCCTGGCGTACGTAGCCCTTGACGTGGGGCTGCCAGCATTGGCCCGTCGAGCCGTGCGAGATGATCGGCCGCGCGACCTCCTCGGCGAGCATACGCTCGATCTCCCAGACGAGCTTCTTTCGCTTCGCGGGATCGCGCTCGGCGGACTGCTCGGCGAGGCGCTTGTCGACGTCCGGGTTGCAGTACTTGGTGAAGTTGTTCTCCGACTTGCAGGCGAGGTTCTCGGTCAACGCCACATCCGGGTCGTCGATCCCTGAGCCCGTTAGATTGAAGGCGATGGCGAACTCCTGCCGCGCGGCACGCCCGAACCAGACGGTCGATTCGATGATCTCGAGCTCGGCGTCGAAGTTGATCTTG
>JANOJW010000679.1:0-2973 GCA_031418955.1 Hyphomicrobiales bacterium
CTGGAGGCCCTTCTTGCGGAGCAGGCCGTTGACGAAGGGCAGGCCCTTGGGCAGGTGGTCGTTCAGGATGACCCGGCCCACGGTGGTGTTGATGACCTGGTTCTTGACGTTCTGGACCTCGGTGTGGATCACGTCCTGGTCGTCGTAGACGGTGGTCAGGTCGATGAGCTCGCCCGTGTACTGGAGACGGATGGGAGCGAGGGTTTCGACTTCGCCGGCGGCGAGAGCGTAGAGAACATCCTCAAACGAGGAGAAGGCGCGACCAGCACCCTTCGCCTGAGGCTTCTCCTTGGTGAGGTAGTAGCAGCCGAGAACGATGTCCTGGCTCGGCACCGCGATGGGCTGGCCATTCGCGGGCGAAAGGATGTTGTTCGCGGAAAGCATCAGAACGAGGGCTTCGATCTGGGCTTCCGGAGTGAGGGGCACATGGACGGCCATCTGGTCGCCGTCGAAGTCGGCGTTGAAGGCCGTGCAGACGAGCGGATGGATCTTGATGGCTTTGCCTTCGACGAGGACCGGCTCGAAAGCCTGGATGCCGAGACGATGGAGCGTGGGAGCGCGGTTCAGGAGAACCGGATGCTCGGAGATGACCTCATCGAGGTAATCCCACACTTCCGGATGCTGCTGTTCGACCTTTTCCTTCGCGGCCTTGATCGAGCTGATCTTGCCTTCGCGCTCGAGCTTGCTGTACACGAACGGCTTGAAGAGCTCGAGGGCCATCTTCTTGGGAAGACCGCACTGGTGCAGCTTCAGCTCGGGGCCGACCACGATGACGGAGCGGCCCGAGTAGTCGACGCGCTTGCCGAGCAGGTTCTGGCGGAAGCGCCCCTGCTTGCCCTTCAGCATGTCGGCGAGCGACTTCAACGGGCGCTTGTTGGCGCCGGTAATGACACGGCCGCGGCGGCCGTTGTCGAACAGCGCGTCGACCGCCTCCTGCAGCATCCGCTTCTCGTTGCGGATGATGATGTCGGGCGCGCGCAGGTCGATCAGCCGCTTCAGGCGGTTGTTGCGGTTGATGACGCGGCGGTAGAGGTCGTTCAGGTCCGAGGTGGCAAAACGCCCGCCGTCGAGCGGCACCAGCGGGCGCAGCTCGGGCGGGATCACCGGCACGACCGTCAGGATCATCCACTCGGGCTTGTTGCCCGAGGCGATGAAGGCCTCGATCACCTTCAGTCGCTTGGCGAGCTTCTTGGGCTTCAGCTCGGTCGTCGCCTCGATGATCTCCTGGCGGATCTGCTCGCGGATCTTCTCGAGATCCATCGTGATGAGGATCTCGCGGATCGCCTCGGCGCCGATGCCGGCGGTGAAGCTGTCGGCACCGTGCTCCTCGAGCGCCTGATTGTACTGCTCCTCGTTGAGGAGCTGCTTTTCCTTGAACGGCGAGACGCCCGGCTCGATCACGATGTAGCTCTCGAAGTAGAGCACGCGCTCGAGGTCCTTCAGCGTCATGTCGAGCAGCAGGCCGATGCGCGAAGGCAGCGACTTCAGGAACCAGATGTGGGCGACGGGGGCGGCGAGCTCGATGTGGCCCATGCGTTCGCGGCGCACCTTGGCGAGCGTCACCTCGACGCCGCACTTTTCGCAGATGAGGCCCTTGTACTTCATGCGCTTGTACTTGCCGCACAGGCACTCGTAGTCCTTGATCGGCCCGAAAATGCGCGCGCAGAACAGCCCGTCACGCTCCGGCTTGAAGGTGCGGTAGTTGATCGTCTCCGGCTTCTTGATCTCGCCGAACGACCAGGAATGGATGTCCTGCGGGCTGGCAATCGAGATCTTGATGCGGTCGAAGGTCGGTGCCTGAACCTGGGTCTTGAAGAGGTTGGTGATCTCGTTCATCGGCTCTCTCTCTCTTCTGGCGCTTCGGACGCCCACTTCGCATCCGCGCCGTCTTTCCGTCTGGCGCAAAACCGGGGGCGGACCCGCAGGATCCGAACCCGATCATCGTCTCACGTCACTCTGCGGCAGCGGGCGGCAGCTGCGGTTTGGGCTCCACGGTATCCTCGTTCAAGCCGTCGGCCGGCTTGCCGCTGTCGACCAGATCGACGTTGAGGCCCAAGGCGCGCATCTCCTTGACGAGCACGTTGAAACTCTCGGGGATGCCCGCCTCGAAGGTGTCGTCGCCGCGGACGATCGCCTCGTAGACTTTGGTGCGGCCGGCGACGTCGTCCGACTTGATGGTCAGCATCTCCTGCAGCGTGTAGGCGGCGCCATAGGCTTCGAGCGCCCACACCTCCATCTCGCCGAACCGCTGCCCGCCGAACTGGGCCTTGCCGCCGAGCGGCTGCTGGGTGACCAGCGAGTAGGGACCGATCGAACGGGCATGGATCTTGTCGTCGACGAGATGGTGGAGCTTCAAGACGTACTTGTAGCCGACCGTCACCTTGCGATCGAACGGCTCGCCGGTGCGTCCGTCGTAGAGCGTCACCTGGCCCGACGTGTCGAAACCGGCCAGCTTCAGCATGTCGACGATGTCGGCCTCCCGCGCGCCGTCGAACACCGGCGTCGCGATCGGCACGCCGTTCTTCAGCTGATTGCCCAGCGCGACGATCTCCTCGTCCTTCATCCGGGTGACGCCGTTGCCGTCACCATAGACGCGGCCGAGCGTCTCGCGCAGGGCCTTCGCCTGACCCGTCGCGTGCCATTTCTCGAGCGCGGCATCGATGGCGCGGCCAAGACCGCGGCAAGCCCAGCCCAGATGCGTCTCGAGGATCTGCCCGACGTTCATGCGCGAGGGCACGCCCAGCGGGTTCAACACCACGTCGACGTGCGTGCCATCGTCGAGGAACGGCATGTCCTCGCCCGGAACGATCATCGACACGACGCCCTTGTTGCCGTGTCGGCCGGCCATCTTGTCGCCCGGCTGAATCTTGCGCTTCACGGCGACGAAGACCTTGACCATCTTCATGACGCCGGGGGGCAGCTCGTCGCCGCGCTGCAACTTGTCGACCTTGTCCACGAAGCGGCGCTCGAGGC
>JANOJW010000680.1:0-2148 GCA_031418955.1 Hyphomicrobiales bacterium
TTGCTGGCGGCTATCCCAGTCTCCGCCGTGCCGGCATGCGGCGGCAACTGTTGCTGAAAATAATCTTGTGACGCGCCTTTGAGCAATTGTTCAGCCCACGCGCTCGAGTGACCATTTTTTAAGACATGTTAATTATGTTTCCGCGCATTTCACCCGTTTGCGGCACGAAAACGGTCCAGACCAGACCGAATAGAAACGGCGCATTAAAACCTATGCAATGAGTCCTTAATTCCTGCGCCGTTGTAATTGCTCACCCCCTCTGCGTCGGTTTGACTCGCGATCCTGGCCTTGAACTCGGTCTGACGGCCTGATTCAAGCTCTGGATGGCGCCCGAGACACTCGATTCGCTCGACAAGGACGGCTTGAAGCCGCTGGTGCTCCAGCTGCTCGCACGGATCGATGCGCTGCTCGAGCAGAACAAGGCCCTCCTCGCGCGCATCGCCGAACTCGAAGCCCGCGCCGGCCAGCCGCCGAAAACGCCGGCGAACTCTTCGCTCCCGCCTTCAAAGGGACAGAAGGCCAATCGCCCCGAGACGCCGCGGGAGAAGAAGGGCCGCAACGGCAGACCCGGCGTGGCGCGCGCACTCTGCCCCGATCCCGACGCGACGCGCGAGATCCACGCCGAGACCTGTTCCTGCGGCGCGGTGCTGTCGCCTGCCGATCAGCCGCGCGTCTACGCCTACGACCACATCGATCTGCCGCCGATCAAACCCGTCACGACGCGCATCAACGTGCACAGCGGCAACTGCCCATGCTGCAAAAAGCGCATCGCCGCCAAACCGCCCGCCGACATGGCCCCCGGCAGCCCGTTCGGGCCCGGCATCGTGTCGGCGGGGACCTATCTGCATGCCTGCCAGATGGTCAGCTACTCGCGCATGACCGAGGTGCTCGACGGCCTGTTTGGCCTGAAACTCTCCGAAGGCGCCATCGCGAATATGCTGGCGCGCGCCGAAAAACCGTTCGCCGCGAATGCCGAGGCAATCGCCGAGACCGTGCGCAACAGCCCGGTCATCGCCAGCGACGAGACATCGGCGCGCGTGAAAGGAAAAACGCACTGGCAGTGGACATTCGTCGCGCCATCGGCCGTGTATCACACGATCGCGCCGACACGCGGCAAGGTCGTGCCGGTCGAGTTCCTCGGCGGAGCGCGGCCCAAGGTGTGGCTCTCGGATCGCCTCGCCGCGCAGTGCAAGCACGCCGACATGCCGGAGGCGTGCTTCGCCACGACGCGCATCAGTATTGCCTCGCCCATCTGATCCGCGACGCACAGTACGCCATCGATGCCGGCGACACCGTGTTCGCGCCCGGCTTCAAGCGCTTTCTGCAGAAGGCTTGCGCCATCGGACGGCGCCGCCCCACGCTCGCCGATGCCACGATCAAGACCTACGCGCGTGACCTCGGCCGTGAACTCGACCGCCTGCTCGACCTCGAACCAACGCAGAAAGACGGCAGCCATCTCAGGGCCAGCATGGCCGTCGATGCGCGCGACAAGCTGCTCGTGTTCCTGACGCGCCGCGACGTCGAGCCGACCAACAACGGAGCCGAACGAGCGCTGCGCCCGTCAGTGATCTTCCGCAAAGTGACCAATGGCTTCCGCTCGGGCTGGGGCGCCAACGTCTACGCCGACATCTGCTCCATTGTCGCGACCGGCCGTCTTGCAGGCCGGAGCCCACTCACTGCCATCCGCGAAGCTCTCGCCGCCCCCGCGCCCAAGCCCGCCCCCGCCTGATCAGCGGGCGGCGAGGGGTGAGCAATTACGTTGTATTGACCATTGAAATACTATTTCTCGAATTGCCGGATTTCTGGCGGTTTTCGAGTTATTTGCTCTTCGTTAAACAAACTGTTCTTGTTTTTGGACACGAATTTACCAAATTTGAACTTCATCAAGTTTTTGAAATAACGGAGATGAGGACAATCTCATGCGGACGTCGCAAATCACCGCCGGCAATCGGATCGCGGCTGCCGGCCTGGCCATCGCGGTTTTGACCCTCGGCTTCACCATGTGGACCGGCCCTGACTCCGGCAAGATCGTCGAAAACACCGCCAAGATCGCAGACGCTGTCGCAACCGGCGCCAAATCCTCGAGTCCGGCCGAGCCAGTAGAAACCAGTTCACCATTTGAATATGCCGGGCCTTTTACTGAAAGTA
>JANOJW010000681.1:0-6534 GCA_031418955.1 Hyphomicrobiales bacterium
CACGCTCGGGCGCGCGATCTGCGAGGCGATCTCGGCGAAGGGCGGCACGGCGGTGCGCTCCGATCGTCTCGGCCGGCCAAACATGGACCTCGCCCTCGACGTCACCAAGGAAGACGATTGGATTGCGGCGACGGCTCGCATTGCGGCGGAGCACGGCCGGCTCGACGGGCTCGTCAACAATGCGGGCATCGTATTGGTCGGCGATGTCGAGCAGACCAGCCTCGCCGATTTCCGGCGCGTGATGGCGGTCAATGTCGAGGGCGTGTTCCTGGGCTGCAAGTACGCCATGCCGCTGCTGGCCAAATCGGGCGCTGCCTCGATCGTCAACATCTCGTCGGTGTCGGGGCTGGTCGGCGGGGCGAACCTCGCCGCCTACAACGCCTCGAAGGGCGCGGTGCGGCTGCTCACCAAGTCCGTGGCGCTGTCAGGCGCGCGCAAATCGCCGCCCGTTCGCTGCACGTCGGTGCACCCGGCGTTCGTCGCGGGCGATATGGTTGACCAACTGGCGGCGACCACGCGCGACCCTGATCGCGCCCGGAGCCGCATGGCGGCCGATGTTCCGCTCGGACGCATGGCGCAACCCGCCGAAATTGCGGCGGCGGTGGTGTTCCTGCTCTCGGACGCCTCATCTTACATGACCGGCAGCGAACTGGTGCTGGACGGCGGCCTGGTCGCGCGGTAGGTCGGGTAGAAGGTCGACTGCACTTGCAGCCAGACCCGACAGCGCCGTGCCGTGATATGTCGGGTCTACGCCGAGTGCAGAGTTCTACCCGACCTACGTCCGACGGGAGAGGGTTCAACTGATCTCGAGATCGTCGAGCCGCAACGCCACCTCGGGCACGAGCGTCGGTGTGAGCAGGACGCTTCGTGCGTGCTCCGCGACTTCGCAATAGCCGCCTGCGCCGAGGCCGCGATGGACGCGCGTCGTCAGCTCCCAGGCGTGGATCACCCAGTATTCGTGTACGCCGAGGACGGCGTAGCGGTCGCGCTTGATCGTGGTGTCGTAGGCGTGACTGGTGTCGGCGATCTCGATGGCGAGCAGCACGTCAGTGCCGGGGAACTGCGGCGGCACGACGCGGCGCGGCACGATCAGGAAATCGGGCTCGAGATAGTCGCGGATGGCCGGGCGCCAGCCGAGCTCCGGGATCACCTTCTTGTCGCGAGCCAGATGGTCGTAGAGCCACACGTTCATGGCGTCGCGCACGCGCTCGTGCCGGTGGCCCTTCGCTGGCATGGGGATGATCTCGCCGTCGATGAGCTCCACGTGCTCGTTCCGCGGGATGAGGCCGGCCTCGACCATGCGATCGAGATCGTGGTGTGTCCACGCCTTGCGCGGCCAGCCATCGGCGGCGCGGGTGGTAGCTGGCAAGTCTGTCGGCAGCTCGGTCATAGGATCGCGTGTACCATGAAGCCGACGCCTAATCGAGTACGAGGCCACAGGTCGTAGGTCGGACTGAGCGGGCCACTGGGCACTGAGCAGGATCGCCGAAGGCTCGCCCGCGATGTCCGACGCCGCGGGCGCCGGCGGTCGGGGCTGTCGGACTTCGCCCGAGTGCAGTGCGGCCTCACTTCGACCTACGCGCTCAACCGAAATCGCGGTCGATGCGCACCTCGGGCATCGCCTTGAGCTTCCCTTCGAGCTCGCCCCAGAACTGGCGCGCCGTCTCGAGCTTCTGCTCTTTCGTCTCGAGTCGCCGCTGGAAGGTCGTGTACCGCAGCCGCCGGGCGAAGAACGGCGGGCTTTTGTGCTCCTTGTCGAGGAACTCGCCAGCGTGGCGCTGCACCTGCCCTTGGGCCGGAAAAAAATGGATGCGGGTGTAGCCGAACTGGGTCTTACTGAACTCGGTGGCGCCCTGCGCGTACCAGTATTGCAGCAGGCGGCCCTCGAACTTCGCTTGCTGTGAGCGGAAGGTCACGGCGTCGCTGCCGTCGGGATGCCAATCGTCGCCAGACACGACGAGCTGCCCGCCCTCGTAGGCGATCGTCAGGAAGCCTAGATACTTGAGTGTGCGGCGGTCTTCCTGCATCACGACGAGCGGCCAGTCGCCCTCGATGAAGTCCTTGCCCGACAGGGTGCGGCGGATCGCACGCGAGACGAGCGGGATCTTCTCGATCAGCAGGTTGGCGATGACGCCGCTCTGGTTGAACAGGAACGGCAGCACCAGGATCGCTGCACCACGGATGTAGTCGGCGTAGGGGTACTTGTCGATCTCGGCGACGAACCTCAGGAACAGATACAGAAGCCCGGCAATGGCTGCATGAACGAAGGCGTTGACAAGCTGATAGCGCTGCACCGGTTCCCCCGTCGCGAGCCAATGGGATCACGCTAGGCCGACCGCAGGACTTGCGCAACGCGGCGAGATTACGTGCTCCGCCCAACCCAGGTCCACCCAGGTCCCTGTGCGGCGTTGCCTCGCCGGGCGTGACCCGCTATCAGCGCATGACGCTTCGCCGTGTCGTTCACGTGCCGCAGTCCTGAACGCTGGCAAATCATCCGCGACCGCACCCGGAAACCGCCCCATGCGCCTGTCTCGCTATTTTATGCCCGTCCTCAAGGAGACGCCGAAGGAAGCCGAGATCATCTCGCATCAGCTGATGCTGCGGGCGGGCCTCGTGCGGCAGGAGAGCGCCGGCATCTATGCCTGGCTGCCGCTGGGCCTGCGCGTTCTCAACAAGGTCAACGCCATCATCCGCGAGGAGCAGAACCGCTCGGGCGCCATCGAATTGCTGATGCCGACCATCCAGTCGGCGGAGCTGTGGCGCGAATCGGGCCGCTACGACGCCTACGGCAAGGAGATGCTGCGCATCGCCGACCGGCACGAGCGCGAGATGCTGTTTGGGCCGACCAACGAGGAGATGGTGACCGCGATCTTCCGCACCTATGCGAAGAGCTATCGCGACCTGCCGCTCAATCTGTATCATATCCAATGGAAGTTCCGCGACGAGGTGCGCCCGCGCTTCGGCGTGATGCGCAGCCGCGAGTTCCTGATGAAGGACGCCTACTCGTTCGACCTGTCGAAAGAGGCAGCCCGGCACGCCTACAACAAGATGTTCGTCGCCTATCTGCGCACCTTCGCCCGTTTCGGCCTGAAGGCGATCCCGATGCAGGCCGACACCGGCCCGATCGGCGGCGACCTCTCCCACGAGTTCATCATCTTGGCCGACACCGGCGAGAGTGAGGTGTTCTGCCACAAGGACTACCTGTCGTTCCAGGTGCCGCCGGTCGCGACCAATTTCGACGATGTGGCGAGCTTGCAAGGCACCGTGGACAACTGGACATCGCTCTATGCGGCGACCTCCGAGAAGCACGACACGGCGGCCTACGACGCGCTCCCGGCCGACAAAAAGGTCACCGCGCGCGGCATCGAGGTCGGCCACATTTTCTACTTCGGCACCAAGTACTCCGAGCCGATGAAGGCTTTCGTGCAGGGGCCGGACGGCAAGCCGGTGGTCGTGCACATGGGCAGCTATGGTATCGGCCCCTCGCGCGTGGTCGCGGCAATCATCGAGGCGGGTCACGACAAGGACGGCATCGTGTGGCCGGTGTCGGTGGCGCCGTTCGAGGCGGCGGTGATGAACTTGAAATCCGGCGACAAGGACTGCGATAGCGCCTGCGAGGCCGCCATGAAGCAACTCGAGGCCGCGGGCATCGACGTGCTTTATGACGACCGCGACGAGCGGGCCGGCGCCAAGTTCGCGACTATGGACATCATCGGCATTCCCTATCAGCTGATCATCGGGCCGAAGGGCGTGAAGGCAGGCGAGGCCGAGATCAAAATCCGCAAGGGCGGCGAGAAGAAGACGCTGCCGATGGCGGCTGCCGTCGACGACGTGATCGCGGCGGTGAAAGCCGCGCGGATGCTGGCGTGAAGTGCGAGTCCCTCTCCCCGCACACTGCACTTGTGCGGGGAGAGGGTTTAGGGTGAGGGGCGGCGGCAACCCGTGAGGGGCGCCCGCTTGCTCCGATCCGCACGAAATTCCGGGCGCAGTGCTTGTTGCCGCCCCTCACCCTATCCCTCTCCCCATCGCACGTGCAGGGCGATGGGGAGAGGGGACGAGCAGGATCGCTGATGCAGTTTCAGCCGAAAGACGCCAGCGTGTCCGGGACAGCGCCACCGCCGCGCGTCGACACGGGCGCGTTTGCGCCATTCGAGTGGATGCTGGCGCGGCGCTATCTGCGGGCGCGGCGCAAGGAAGGCTTCATCTCGGTCATCGCCGGGTTCTCGTTCATCGGCATCATGCTGGGTGTCGCGACGCTGATCATCGTCATGTCGGTGATGAACGGATTTCGCAACGAGCTGATCGACAAGATGGTCGGTCTCAACGGCCACGTGCTGGTGCATCGCGTCAATGCGCCGTTCGAGGACTACGAGGCGGTGCGCGAGAAGCTCGTCACGGTGCCCGGCATCAAGGCGGCGATCCCGCTCGTCGAGGGGCAGGCGATGGTCGCCTCCAACACCAACACGCTCGGCGCCATCGTGCGCGGCATTTCGGGCAAGCACATCGCCGGCCTGCCGTTGATCGCCGACAATGTGCGGATCGGCACGCTCGACAATTTCGACGAGCAGGAAGGCATCGCGCTCGGCATCAGGCTCGCCGGCAATCTGCGCGTCACGGTCGGCGACAGCGTCAACCTCGTCTCCCCACGCGGCGCGGTGACGCCGTTCGGCACGGCGCCGCGCATCAAAGCCTACAAAATCGTCGCCATCTTCGAGCTCGGCATGTCCGAGTACGACAAATCGATCGCGCTGATGCCGCTCGCCGAGGCGCAGAAGTACTTCTCGCGCGGGGCTCAGGTCGACGTGCTCGAACTGATGGTGGTGAAGCCGCGCGACGTGAACGACTATCTGCCCGGACTGCGCAAGGCCGGCGGCCAAGGACTTCACTTCACCGACTGGCAGAAGCGCAACGAGCAGTTCCTGGGCGTGCTGCAGACCGAGCGGGTGATGATGTTCATCATCCTGTCGCTGATCATTCTGGTCGCGGCGCTGAACATCATCTCAGGCCTCATCATGCTGGTGAAGGAGAAGGGCCGCGACATCGCGATCCTGCGCACCATGGGCGCGACCAAGGGCGCGGTGATGCGCGTGTTCCTGATCACCGGTTCCGCGATCGGCATTGTCGGCACGCTGGCGGGACTGCTGCTGGCGATCGTGTTCTGCCGCTACATCGAGGAGATCCGGCAGTTCATCATGTGGGCCCTGGGGATCGTCTTGATGCCGTCTGACGTGTATTTCCTGTCGCGGCTGCCCGCGCAGATCGATCCGAAGGAAACCGCCTACATCGTCGGCATGGCGCTCGGGTTGTCGGTTCTGGCGACGCTGTATCCGGCGTGGCGGGCCTCCAGGCTCGATCCCGTCGAAGCGCTGCGCTACGAGTAATTGAGCGTTTTCGTAAGTCGGAGTGAGCGGGCCGATGGCGGACATGTGTGCACCGCGCCCGACCCCGCGAAGTCCGACATGCCGGCGCGCGTCGGACTTCGCCGGGTTTGTCAGCACTGCCATGCGCAGAGGTATGGGGCCGGCTTACTCCGACCTGCATGCAATTCCGTCGATTGAGGTTCGGATAAGCGAATGACGACAGAGCCTGTCACACCGGTCCTCGAGCTCGTCGAGGCGCGCCGCACCTTCAAGCAGGGCGAGCGTGAGCTGCATGTGCTCAATGGCGCGTCGGCCAAGATCATGCCGGGCGAGGCCGTGGCACTGATCGGACCGTCGGGGGCGGGCAAATCGACGTTCCTGCACATCGCGGGGCTGCTCGACACGCCCGACGGCGGCGGCGTGCTGATCAACGGGCGCGACTGCGCGCGGATGTCGGACGACGAGCGCACACGGGTGCGGCGCGCCGAGATGGGTTTCGTCTACCAGTTTCACCAGTTGCTCGCCGAGTTCTCCGCGATCGAGAACGTGATGCTGCCGTTGCTGATCCAGGGACGCAGCAAGGCGCAAGCCGCCGCGCGGGCGACAGAATTGCTTTCGGGACTGGGCTTGGCCGAGCGGCTCGAGCATCGGCCGGCGGAGTTGTCGGGTGGCGAGCAGCAGCGCACGGCAATCGCCCGCGCGCTCGCCAATGCGCCAAAGCTGCTGCTGGCGGACGAGCCGACGGGCAATCTCGATCCAACGACCTCGGAGCACGTCTTCGGCGAGCTGATCGGGGTGATCGAGAGGACGGGCGTCGGCGCACTGATCGCGACGCACAACATGGATCTCGCGCGCCGCATGCACCGGGTGCTGCGGATGGAGGGGGGACGCCTCGTCGAGATCAGCCCCGGCGGCGTGTGATGCCTGTAGGCCGCCCGACGGCCCGGGAAAACGATAGCGCTCGTCTCTCAGCCGAGCGCCGCAATTCGTTGATTCATCTGCTTTATAGTTAATCCACGCCAGGGCCATCAGGAGCCCCGTGGGCGCGTTTTTACGCGTCTTGGCTAGGGGGACCCCAGGGCGCATGGTAAACGTGCCAGTAGAGGCCTCCTATGGACGCGCAGAGGCCTATGCCGGCCCCGAGCGCGGCGCGGCGACGATCCGGCCATGCATT
>JANOJW010000682.1:0-2142 GCA_031418955.1 Hyphomicrobiales bacterium
ACGGCACGCGCCGCGCCAGTCTTGCCGGCATCCGGGACATCCGGCCGCTCACGACGGGATTCGGGATTCGGGCTTGCCAATGCGCCTCCATGGCATCAATCTTGGCCCGAAGAGCCGGTCGACTGGGGGATGTTGGCTGGATTTTGTCGGGACGAACGGTGCCGTTTGCGCCCCAAGTGGCAGGAGGCGAGCCGTATGCGAGGCAGGCACGACCTTGGTTGGTTCAACTGCCTGCCTCACGGTTCATGATCCGAGCGGTCGCAAGTGCGTGCGCAGGAGGACGAGATGATAGATGTCTCCCAGATCGGCCTCGGTGCGATGGGCTCCGCTCTCGCTCGGGCATTCCTTGGGGCCGGACACAGTCTTTGCGTCTGGAACCGAACTGCACCCGACGCCTACGCGATACTGCGCGAGAAAGTGAGTCTCGCTTACATCGACGGCGATGCGGATGGACCGCGCTCTTATGTGTCGATGGCGCACGTGGTAAAGGGCTTGGTTCCGCGCTGAGGACGAATGGAGGAAAGAAAGTTAAGACGGCGTCTGGTTCCTGAGGCCTACCTTCCCTCCGGCGCAAAAGCTGAAGAAAGTTCACTAGGGGTCATCTTGAGACCAACACGGACGCTGCGCAAGGGCATCCGCTGTCGTCCCGTGCTCACCCAGCAACGGACCCCAATCTGTTACTTTAACGCGTGGGCGCTTGGCAACTGCGCGATCGGTCCGACATGAGGCGTTGCTCAGTCAAACCTGATCCTCTCGATCTCATCGATCGTGACATCATCTGGGCGACGATCGTAGAGCTGAGTTGTTCGGGTCGAGGCGTGGCCGGCGATGTTGGCGGCACGCTCGATCGTGCCGCCATTGCTGAGGTAAGCCGTGATGCCGGTCGCGCGGAAGGTGTGGTTGCAGACGGCGGTGTCGAGGCCGGTGGAATTGGCCCGCCGCTGCAGCATCTCCCACGTCATGGACTGTGTCATCGGCTTTCCGGACAGGACTCGCGCCCCCGCTGTGCGTTTGCCGGCAGTCGAGAACGTCTGGAAGAGCGGCGCGCGCGGTGTGTCGCCGTGACAGGCGGCCTCCAACCATTCAGCGAGATAGACTTCGAGATGGTGGTGGCAGGGCACATCGTGGCATTTGCCGCCCTTCTCGCTCAACCGCAGCCAGAGCCGCCGTTGCTGGCGAAAGACGTGCCGGATTTCGAGCGCGGCAATTGCGCCGATGCGGGCGAAGCTATAGGCCATGGCGGCAATCATGGCACGGTCGCGCAGTCCGATCAGCGTCGACGTGTCGATGGCGTTGAGCAATTGCAGTGTCTGCTCGCCGGTCAGGACCGGTGTCTTGCCTTTGGCGACGGTGTGCGAAGGCCCCTTCACGACCGTGACCGGATTGAACCGCAGGATTTGCTCGCGCACCAGCGCGCCGAACATCATGCGCAATCCGGCGAGCCGCTGCTTGATAGTGGGCAAGGAGAGCCGCCGTTGCTCCATGTCGTCGAGCCAGGCGCCGACATGCAGGGCGGTGATGGCATCCATGGCGTGGACGTGGTGGCGTGTCGACAGGTAGACGAAGAAGTCTTTGGCGCCCAAGCGGTAGGCACGCCGCGTGTTGGGGTTGCGAACCTCGGCCTCGAAGAACTGTCGCAAGGTGAACTGCACGTCCTCGGCTGTGCGAGCAGCGGAAGGAAGCCCCGACGATCGGGCGCCTTCGGAGGCAAAGCGGGACGTGATCAGCCCATAAGGGTCGTCCTGCGTCTTCATCTCTGGTCTGGCGTATGTCCGACGGAGCTGCCCTCGTCCAAACGACCGCCTGAAAGATCCGGCTCACGGCCTCGGCCGCGGCGTTCCAATCGTCCTCGGCCCATGCGCTGCGCTGATTGCGTCGCATCGAAGCGTTTCCGGCATCGCGCCCGATATTCATGGCGATGGTATGGTTCATAGAAATATTTGTCATTATTACTCCATTGTTTGCGGTGCTAAGTCAAATGGCGGCTGGTGACGCGACTGTCATGCCTGTCCCCTTAGTTCAGGCTGACGTTGCCGCCTGAGCGGCCTGGAACCGGCGGTACGGCGTCATCTGATCGACCAGATCCCGCATGGTCAGCGGCGGTTTCGCGACAGCACTTTCGATCACGCGGGCGGCGATGCG
>JANOJW010000683.1:0-19599 GCA_031418955.1 Hyphomicrobiales bacterium
CCGACCATGCCCGCGCCGCCCAGAATGAGAACCTTCATCGCCGTTTCCTCATCGCATCGTGGATTTCGCGCCACTGATACAACAGGCGCCGGCACGAGACAGCCCAATTGCGAGCCAGACAGGTGATTGATGACCGTTCAGCGTCGGCAACCGACCAGAAGCCGCTTGGCCTGAGCCCAAGGTTTTCGCACAGTCGCAGCAGTTGATCCGGTGATTCGCGCGTCCGGAGCCTTGCCGTTGGCCGGGCAGGTTGTGGCTATTCATGGCTGCAACTACTGGTTTCCTTACCCAGGGAGACGACCGAAATGAGCGCGACCGCCCTCGACCGGATGGCCAAGCCATCCGACGCACTGAGCCGTCCGGCCAGCCTCGTGCTGGTGCGGATTGCGGCCGGTGGCGGGACCGCGGCGACGATCGCGCGCGATCTGAAGTGCATCAGCGCCGAGGTTGCCGGCTCGATGGACGGGCTGGTCGCTGACCTCATGCGTGCAGGACTGGTGACGGATGCCGGCGGCAACGGGCTTGTCGCATCGGCGGACGGGCAGAGTGCGGCGGCAGCCGTTCTCGGACTGCGCAAGGCGAAGGCGCTCCATGAGGCTTGGCCCCAGGTGCGCGATGGTCTGCTCGTGCAGCGGGCGCTGAGTCTGGAAACGGCGGGCGCCAAAGTTCACAAGTCAACGGCCAAGATCGACGGCTTGCGCCTCGCGATCGTGGCCAAGGCCTGGGGGCTGAAGCCGCGCGGCAAGGCGTCGCCCTCACGTGCCCGCACGGCGCTGGCGCTGCTCGCGCTGGAGCGCGCGTTCGGCAACAGCGTCAAGGGCGCGCTCGGGGCCAAGACCGATCTGTCGCCGAAGGCCTCTCGGCTGCTGGCTGCACAACTCTCCAAGACGCCAAAGGACTACGGTACCGACGCGCGGCTCGTGGCAGCACTTGCCGCCGAGGTGGTCGGCGCGGCCAAGGCCGACCTCGCCTCGCTCAGGGCCGGCGTCGTGCGCAGGTTCCTGCTCGACGAGGCCACACCCAAGCGGCCCGAGCGCCGCAAGCGCGCCATCGTGCCGGTGGCTGAGGCGCCGGTGCCAGTGCCTGCGCCGGCCCAAAGTGCGATCCCGTCAGTCGTCGAGCCCGTTGCGGACGCGTCCCGCGCGCTAGCTGCGCCGTCAACGCATCCCGAGCCGGCGCCCACCCTCCAGCTGATCGCATCGCGGCCCGATCCCGCGCAGTTCGCGAGCGCCGTTCTCGCCGCTGCAGCGGGTTGCGCCGAAGGCTGGCCCGGCAACCGCCGGGCCTTCGTCTCGCAGGTGTGGGTGCGTGTGCGCGCCCTGCATCCGCTCTGGCAGCTGTCGCAGATCGAGTTCAAGTCGATGCTGACGGAGGCGCACCGTAAGGGTCTGCTCACGCTTGCCAACGCCGACCTCAAGGACAAGAGCCGGCTTCCCGATCTGCAGGCGTCGGCGATCTCCTACAAGAACACCGTCTGGCACTACGTCCGCGTCGAAGGTTGAGAAAAAAAGAAACGCCAATGAACCAGATGACGCCGTTCGACAACCGCAACGCTGCGCTGCGCGACGAGGCTACCGCCCTGCAAGGCGTCGAGCGCCTGAGTGCGGCCTTCGAGCATTCGATCACCTGGGAGGACGATCTCTGGCGCGCCGATCCGGTCGACGTGCCGGAGGTGCACAAGGCCGCGCGGAAGAAGTTCTCAGATCTGCTCGATGCGATCACCGCCGGGCGCGGGTCGGCGACGCAGGCGCGTATCCTGCTGTTCCACGGCCAGTCAGGCGCGGGCAAGACGCATCTGCTGCGGGCACTGCGCACCACCTCGCATCGCGCCGGCAAAGCCTACTTCGGCTACGCGCAGATGACGCCGGACATCACCAGCTATGCCGACTACTACCTGCGGCGCCTCGTGAACTCGCTCGAGCGGCCCTACGATCCGGACGGAAAGGCGCCGCAAAGCGCGCTGGCGCGGCTCACCAGCAAGCTCGTCAGCGATTCAGCGGTGATGCCGATCGCGGAGCTCGAAAAACTCCGCGAGGCGCAGCTCGACGAGACCGCGCTCGCCCGCTTCGTGCTGCAGCTTGCCGACGACATCGTCGCGAGCCCGAAGTTCGAGTCCCAGGAGCTCGACATCAATATCGTGCGCGCGTTGCTCTATATGCAGCGTAGCGATCCGCGCATCGACCAGCGCGTGCGGCAGTATCTGCAGGGCCGCGAGCTCAACGAACTGTCGCGCTCGGCGGTGGCGGCACTCGATCCCAACGGCGGCGATGGACGCGCCTTCGAGATCATCGAGAGTCTCGGCAAGCTCGCCTGGGGCGTCGACAAGGCGGCACTCGTCTTCTGCATCGATCAGGTCGAGGACTTGCGCTTTTTCGACGACGCCGAGGATCGCTTCCAGAAAGCCGTGCGTGATCTGATCCAGATCGCCAACCGCGTGCCGACGGCGGTCATCATCATCTCGGTGCTCGGCGATTTCTACGATCAGGCGCGCAGCGTGCTGGCTCAATCCTACATCGACCGCATCGAGAAGTCGGGGCCGGTGGCGCTGCTGGAAAGCCGCACCGCAGCGGAGGCGAAGCTGATCATTGCAAAGCGCCTCGAGCATGAGGTGGCGCTGGCCGGCGGCGCGACTGTCTCCGACCCGAGCCAGTTCTTCGGGCCCGATTTCTTCGACGAGTTCGGCGGCCTGTCGACGCGGCGACTGCTCGAGCACGCGCAACATCGCATCAAGGCGAAGGCCTTGCCGGAACTCGAGCCGGAGCCCGATCCGGCCGAGACGGCTGCGGAGCCCGAACAGGCCGGATTTATCTCGACGCTGGCGGCAGCGCTGGGCTTTGGTGCGCCAGCGGCGCCGGCTGCTGGGCCTGCCGCATCCACGCCTCTGCTCACCATCGACTTTCGCGAGAGCTGGGAGCGTTTCCAGGCTGGGTCGGAGGCCGAGATCCCGTCTGACGACCAGGATTTGATGGACGTGCTGTGGGCCGCGCTGCCGCTCGCCAAGGACGAGTGGGGCGGTACGGTGACGCTCGCCATGAAGCGGCTCGAGCTTTCCGAGGACCTGCCCGCGGTCGACATCACGGTCACGCATTCCAACGGGGTCGTGCCGGAGGCGCGCGGAGGTCAGATCACGCAAGAGGTACGCGTCTTCATCTGCAATCGCTCGACGCAAGGCGGCGGCCTGAAACGCCAGCTCGATCGCGTGCTGACTTCGATGCCGTCGAAGTCGGCCGCGTTCATGTTGCGCGCGTCGGACTTCCCGCCGAACCGCAAGAACCAGACCGCACAGGCGTTCCGCAAGTTCCGCGAGATGGGCGGCCGCTCGATCCTGGTGCCGATCCCGGAATGGGAGCGCATGATCACGGTGCGCGAGTTCCACAACCGGCATCGCAGTGACGCGGGGTTTGCGGGCTGGGTCGAGCAGGCGAAGCTGCTGTCGGGTCTCGTTGCGATGGTGCAGCTGCTGCGCCTCGACCTGCTTGGGCGGCCGGCGCCGCGTGCGGCGGACAGCGCAGCCGATGGCCCAGTCGACCTTTCACGCATCATTACGCCGGCGGTAGCGACCGCTGGACCGTCGACGCTGCTCGCGGACTGGACCGGATGGGCTGCTGCGGGCGTACCGGAGCCGGTGCCAACGCCGCTGCCGAACGCAGCCCCGGAGGAGCCCGAGGATCTGCCGCTGTCGGTCATCCTCGACGAGAACGGTTCCAACGCCTCCTCGATCCTGGCTGGCCGCGAGATCGGCGGGCGGGCGAAGGCGATCACGCTCAATCGCGACGTGCTGAAGCGCCACGCCGCGGTGCTGGGCGGCTCGGGCTCGGGCAAGACGACGCTGGCGCTCTCGATCATCGAGCAGATGCTGCTGCGCGGCATTCCGGCGGTGCTGATCGACCGCAAGGGCGACCTGTGCTCCTACGCCAACCCCGACGTCTGGCGCGCCAACGACAACGAGTACGGCGAGCGACGAGGCGAGCGCGAGAAGCTCGCCGACTCGATCGACGTCGCGGTCTACACGCCAGGGCGCTCGTCGGGCCGGCCGATCTCGATCACGCTGCTGCCGAACGGCATGAACGAGCTGCCCGAACACGAGCAGCAGCTGCTCGCCAATCTCTCGGCCGCGGCCTTGGGCGACATGCTGCATCTCAAGAACTCGGCGACGCACCAGAAGCAGTCGGGCACATTGTCGGTCGCCCTGAAGATCCTCGGCACGCGCTTCTCGAAGGCGGTGGGCCTCAACGATCTGATCCACCTGCTCGAGGACGAGGATCCGGAGCTCTCCGATCTGACGCAGCGCATGGATCCGTCGGGCAAGATCCGGCGCGACCTGATCGGCCAGCTCGACTCGCTCAGGCACCGAAACTCGTCGCTGTTCGAAGGCGGCGGTGAATCGCTGCGGATGGAAGCGCTGCTCGGGCGCGGCCAGTTCGCGCGTCGCGACGGCCGCACACGACTGTCGATCATCTACACGGGCTTCCTCGGTGACAACGAGAACATCCTGTTCTGGGTGTCGCAGTTCCTGTCGGAGGCGCTACGCTTCTGCCAGAGGAACCCGAACGACCAGCTGCAGGCCGTCGTCATGTTCGACGAGGCGGATCTCTACATCCCGGCGAACGCCAAGCCCGCGACCGCCGAGCCGCTGCAGAGCCTGTTGAAGCGCGCGCGCTCGGCTGGCCTTGGCATCATGCTCGCGACCCAGTCGCCGGGCGACCTCGACTACAAGAGCCGCGACCAGATCACCAGCTGGTTCATCGGCCGCGTGCGCGAAGATACGGCCTTGAAGAAGCTGAAGGCGGCGTTCCAGTCGGAATCGGGCCTCGATGCGGCGGCCGTGTTGCCCGGCCAGACCGTCGGCGAGTTCCACCTCGTGCAAGAGGGCCTCGTGCGGGCCATGAAGGCGCAACGCTCGCTGATCCAGGCCGAGCAGGTGCCGTTCGACCGCATCGAGCAGCTCGCCTACGAGACCAAGGGCCACGACGAACGCCAGCTGCGCCTGTTCACGTGAACGCGAGGAGTGCGTCCGCAGACACCCGACAGGAGACGGGGGATCTCACTGCGGCTTCACCGACGCCCCGAACAGGTCGAGCTGGTGTCCCTCGGGCCGAACCAGAGTGCGCGGGATGCGGCGATAGCCGAACGAGGTGCGCTCGACGAGGCCCGGATAGCGCTCGCGGAACAGCGTCGCGGCCTTGTCCTTGGCGCCGGGGAACCGCTCACCCCACCAGATCTCATAGAGACGCCCCGCGTCGCAGCCGTAGCGGGCCATCAGGTCCTTGCGCCGGATGCGCAGCCAGCGGGCGATCCAGATTTCCACGGCGTCCGCCTCGGTCAGGGGTCGAGGCGCCGCCTGAGGCGTACCCGGCACTGCGGCCGCAATGGGATTTGACAGGAGACCCTCGGACACGGAACTCACCTGGTTCGGGCCTCATTTGACTGGAGGGCAACCGCACGATGGCGCTTGACCCTGATTCGAACTTTGTTCCAAAAGTCGCTGCACAATCGAGCATTATCATGACGCGCGCAACCGCCGGACGAACTCTGTGATCCTGTACCCCGCCATCGACCTCAAGGACGGCCAGTGCGTCCGCCTGAAACACGGCGAGATGGATGCTGCGACCGTCTTCAACGACGACCCGGCGGCGCAGGCGCGGAGCTTCGAGCAGCAGGGCTTCGAATATCTCCACATCGTCGATCTCAACGGCGCGTTTGCGGGCAAGCCCGTCAACGGCGCGGCGGTCGAAGCGATCCTTGGAGCCCTCAAGATACCAGCCCAGCTCGGCGGCGGCATCCGCGATCTGGCGACCATCGAGGCGTGGCTCGGCAAAGGCGTCCGCCGCGTCATCCTCGGCACGGTGGCAGTGCGCGATCCAGCACTCGTGCACGAGGCCTGCGCGAAGTTCCCCGGACACGTCGCAGTCGGCATCGACGCCAAGGGCGGCCGGGTCGCCGTGCAGGGCTGGGCGGAGACCTCCGAGCTCGGCGCCATCGAGCTCGCGCGCCGTTTCGAGGACGTGGGCGTGGCTGCGATCATCTATACCGACATCGAGCGCGACGGCGCCCTGAAGGGCCTCAACCTGCCAGCGACTGCGGAATTGGCGCGCGCGACCTCGATCCCCGTCATCGCCTCGGGCGGTCTCGCCTCGATCGACGACGTGCGCGCGCTGCTCGCGCCCGAGCACGCCATGCTCGCCGGCGCCATCACCGGCCGCGCGCTCTACGACGGCCGCCTCGACCCCGCCACCGCGCTGGCCCTGATCCGCGCCGCGCGTAAGCCGGTTTGACGCCTGCACGGCGCTCACGCACTGTTCGAGCCGATCAATTCCCAAAGCTGTGAGAGCCCCATGCAAGACCGCCTGCCCGAGGTTCTGAGAGCGCTGGATCAATCCCAGGACGCCGCCCTCGATCGCCTGTTCGAGCTGCTGCGCATCGACAGCATCTCGACGGATCCCGCCTACAAGGCGAAGTGCCGGATGGCGGCGGACTGGTGCCAGCGCCAGCTCGCCGACATCGGTTTTGCCGAGTCGAAGGTGATGCCGACGACGGGCCACCCGATGGTTGTCGCGCACGACCGCAAGTCACGGCCGAAGGGCATGCCGCATCTGCTCTTCTACGGTCACTACGACGTGCAGCCGCCCGACCCGCTGGAGCTGTGGAAGACGCCGCCGTTCGAGCCGCGCATCGCCACCGAGAAGGGCAACGGCCGGGTCATCGTCGCGCGCGGTGCGCAGGACAACAAGGGCCAGCTGATGACGTTCTTCGAGGCGGCACGCGCCTGGAAGACAGTCGCCGGCGAGCTGCCGGTCGCCGTCACCGTGCTGCTCGAGGGCGAGGAGGAGTGCGGCTCGCCGTCGCTGCCCGGGTTCCTGGCCAAGCACGGCCGGGAAGTGAGCTGCGATCTGGCGCTCGTCTGCGACACCGGCCAATGGGACAAGGATACGCCGTCGGTGACGACGCAACTGCGCGGCATGGCGGCACTCGAAGTCGTCGTGACGGCCGCCTCCCGCGATCTGCATTCAGGCCTTTATGGTGCTGCCGCCGCCAACCCGATCCGGGTGCTGGTCGGCATCTGCGGCGCGCTGCACGACAAGAATGGCAAGGTCCAGGTGCCGGGGTTCTATGACGGGATCGTCAAGCCGTCGGCCAAGCAGCTCAAGCAGTGGAAGAGCCTGGGCTTCGACGAGACGAAGTATCTGGGCGACGTCGGCTTGAGCGTCCCGGCCGGCGAGAAAGGCTACAGCGTGCTCGAGCAGATCTGGGCGCGGCCCACGCTCGAGTTCAACGGCATTTCCGGCGGCTATCAGGGCGTCGGCTCGAAGACGGTGATCCCGGCGAAGGCGTCGGTGAAGATCACCTGTCGCCTGGTGCCGGGACAAAATCCGGACGCCGTGATCAAGGGACTGAAGGCCTTCGTCGAGGCGCGGCTGCCGGCCGACTGCAAGGTCGAGTTCATCGGCGGCCGCGGCAGCCCCGCGATCGCCTTCGACACCGAGGCTCCACATCTGGCGCGTGCGGCGGAGGCACTCGCCGAGGAATGGGGCCGGCCCGCGCCGCTGATCGCGCTCGGCGGCTCGATCCCGATCGTGCAGTCGTTCAAGGACGCGCTCGGCATGGACAGCCTGCTGGTCGGCTTCGGCCTCGACGACGATCGCATCCACTCGCCCAACGAGAAGTACAATCTGACGAGCTTCCGCAAAGGCGCGCGCAGCTGGGCCCGCATCCTTGCGAAGCTGGCGGGGTAGCTGCCAAGTCGTGTTGCTTCTGCGGAACCTTACAGGCCTGCGCCACGCCAGGGATCGAGCAGCGCCAATTTGAGGGATGCGAAGTCCGCGACGTTGCGCGTCACCAGCGTCAGATCGTGCCGCTCGGCGGTCGCCGCGATCAGTGCGTCGATGGCCTCGATGGTGTGGCCGGCATTCTTCGCGCGTACCTCCATATCGCCCCACAGCAGGGCTGTGGGCGTATCGACGGGCAGGATTCGGGTGTCGAACCGCGGGATCAGCTCATTGAGCAGCCATTCCCTCAAACGCCGCTGCTTCTTGCCGGTGGTCATCGCCTCGACGCCACGGCTGATTTCGGCGAGCGTCGCGACGGAGAGGAACAACCGGTCCTCATCGGCTGCAGCAAGCCAGGCCACGACGCTGGCGTCGGGCCGCTCCCGGGCGCCTTCCGAGATCACGTTGGTGTCAAGGAGAAACCCGGCCGCGCCCGACCTCGCTCGCTCAATCGAGCTCGGCATCGCGCAGCCCACCCTTGATGCGCCGCGTCTCAATGTCTGAGTCGCGTAGCGGCGAAGCGGCCAGGAATTCGGCAAGTGTGCCCTTGCGTTCCGTCCGCCGCTTCCACTCTGCGGCGTCCACCACGACGACGGCTGTCCGGCCGTTGCGCGTGATCGTCTGCGGCCGGCCGTCCATGGCCCGCTCGATCACCTCGCTGAGCTTGGCCTTGGCCTCGGCAACGGTCCAGTCCTTCATGGCACGGCTCCCGCGATCACCACTATGACTATAGTAGTCATTTTAGATTCGACCATCAAGGCCCGCAATTCACGGCCGCGCAAGTTTGTCGGCCGCGAGCAGTGGTGTCGAACGCAGCGCCCGCTCACACATCCAGCCGGTAGGCGTCGCCGTCGCGCACCACGCGGCCGGCGGTGGCGCCCGCAAAGTGGGTGCCGATGACGAGCGTCGGCGTGCCGGCGAGCAAAGCGAACATGCGCCGCCGGGTGGCCGCGGCGGCCGGCTTGTCGAAGTCGGCGGTCGAAGCCCAGTCGAGACGCGCCATCTGGCAGGGATGATGCGCGAAGTCGCCGGTGATCAGCGCCTCCTCGCCTTTCGAGGCAATGCGCACGCTGCAATGGCCGGGCGAATGGCCGAGCGTGGGAACCAGCGACACCTCCGGCGTGATGCGGTGGTCGGTCTCGACGAGGTCGGCAAGGCCCGCCTCCATGATCGGCGTCACGCTGTCGGCGATCACGTGCGGCATGTCCTCGCGGGATGTGTCGCTAATCCAGTGCTCATGCTCGATGCGGCCGAACAGATAGCGTGCGTTCGGGAAGGTCGGGAGCCATTTATTGCCGACCAGCATGGTGTTCCAGCCGACGTGGTCGACGTGCAGATGCGTGCACAGCACCGTGTCGATCGACTCGCGGGGAAAGCCCGCGTCGGCGAGATCGGCGAGGAAGCGGCCCTGCCGGTCGTTCCAGGTGGGGACGCGGCGGTGCTGCTTGTCATTGCCCAGGCAGGTGTCGACGACGATGCGCTGCGTCGGCGTCTCGACGACGAGGGAATGGATCGACATCCTGAGCTTGCCCACCTCGTCGGCGAAGTGCGGCACGAGCCACGGGATGGCGCGCACGGAGTCCGGCGTCGCGTCGGGCAGGATGAAGCGGCTGCCGCCGGTCACCTCGATCTCGATGATCTTGGTGACGGTCACATCGCCGATCCGCCATTTCATGAGTGCGCTCCATCCACCGCAACTTCAATGCGGGCAGACTACCAGCGCCGTCGGATGCGCGCTACCGCGCCAGCTCTTTCAGGCCGCGCCGGATCAGCTTCGCGGTATCCGCCTCGTCGCCGAGTTCGGCCATGGCAGTCGCCACTGCGGCAGACGCCTGGATCGGGTTGTAGCCGAGGTTGCACAGCGCCGAGATCGACTCGGCTGCCGCGCTCGACGAGGGTGCGGCTCCCGGCGCGCCGCCCGGCATCCTGGCCGCCGGCACGTTGAGGCCCGCGACGGTCAGCGCCGGCGCCTTGTCCTTCAACTCCATGACGATGCGCTGGGCGAGCTTCTTGCCGACGCCCACTGTCTGCTCGACGGCGGCCCAGTTGCCCAGCGCGATGGCGTTGGCGAGATCCTGGGGGCTGAGCGTGCCGAGCACTGCGAGCGCAACCTTGGAGCCGACGCCCTGGATGCCCTGCAGCGTACGAAACCAGCTACGCTCGACTTCACTGGAAAAGCCGAACAGGCGGATCGAGTCTTCGCGCACGTGCGTGTCGATGGTCAGGCTCACCGTGTCGCCGAGCTGCATGTTGCGAAGCGTGCGCGCCGAGCACTGGACCTCGTAGCCGACACCATTGACGTCGATGATCGCGTGGGCTTCGCCGATCGCGTCGACCTTGCCGCGCAGCTTACCGATCATGGGACGCGCTCTGTGCGAGATCGGCAATCGGCAATCCTATGGGCCGGGACACATATCACGATGAGCCTCCGACTGCCGACTGCCGATTGCCGATTGCCGCCCTAACCGCAAGGCTCCGCCGATGACTGGCATGGCAGATGGCGATCGCCAGCGCGTCGGCCTCGTCGGCGCTCTCGAAGCGGGCCTTGGGCAGCAGGAATCCCACCATCACCTGGATCTGCTTCTTCTCGGCGTGGCCGGCGCCGACCACCGTCTTCTTGATCAGGTTGGGCGGGTACTCGGCCACGCGCAGACCCTTCATCGCCGGCGCCAGCAGCGCCATGCCGCGCGCCTGGCCGAGCTTCAGCGTCGCGCGCGGGTTCTCGTTGACGAAGGTCTCCTCGACCGCCGCCTCGGCCGGGCAATGCGTCGCGATCACGCCGACGAGGCCTTCGTAGATCTCGCGCAGGCGATTGGCCAAGTCGTTCTCGGCATCGGATTGGATATGCCCGCTGGCGACGTAAACCAAGCGTACACCATCGGACTCGATGACCCCCCAGCCGGTCCGCCGGAGACCAGGATCGATGCCGACGATGCGAATCGAATTGCCGCTCATGGCCTGCGATAGCACGAACCCGCCTTGAAACGGACGGCAGCCTCGCTCAATTTGGCACAAGCATCCTGGAGGAGGGACCGATGGACGCGCTCAAGACCGCACTGACCCACCCTTGGCTCTTGGGCTTCGGCGGCCTGTCGTTGCTGATCGGATTCCTGTGCAGCCGGTGGGCCTCGCGCTACGACCTCAAGGGGCTCGCGACCGAGGCGGCCGTCAAGGTGGCCTGGAACAAGGGCGACATCAATACCGAGACGGAGCTTAGCAATCGCTTCAAGGCGCTGCAGGACGAGGGGTCGAACATGAAGCGGGCGCAGACGGTTGCGGGTTATGCCGCACGCCATGTGCTGTCACGATTCGTCAACTGGTTCGGCCTCGGCTCGCTGGCCGCCGGCCTCGCCATGATCGCGGCCGCGTTGTTCTGGAAATAGCGGCGCTTCGGCTGGAACTACGCCGATGCGCGACTTCGCACGTTGCAGATGTTGAGGTCGGCGATCGTGCGCGTATAGGGATTGAGAACCATAGGACCCCGAATTTGCCCGGGTTCGCCCATCGACAGCTGCGCTCTCCTCGACGCCAGCCACATTGCGCGCTGCAAATTGCGCACGTAGGCGTCGAAGTCCTTGGTGCCTTTGCCTTGCTGCACTCCGGCCATCTGCGTTTCCCCGTTGTTGATCGAACGCCAGTTGCCTGATCCCCAATTGCCTAATCCAAAGAGCATGCCATGTTCGACTTGCGGAACCTTCACGCAACCGCGCCGAATTTGACTACAGTTCGATGCAATTTGCCCAGGTTCCGGGGCCGTGCGCTCGGCGACCTCAGGCCGTGAGGCGGGCCAGCGTCGCCTCGTCGACATCGAAATTCGAGAACACGGCCTGCACGTCGTCATCCTCATCGAGCGCGGCGATCAGCTTCAGGATGGTTGCCGCTTTCTCTTCATCGACCTGGGTGCTCAGCGTCGGCCGCCACACGGCCTTGACAGAGGCCGGCTGCCCGAACTTCGCTTCGAGTGCCGCCGAGACCGAGCCGAGCCCGTCGAAGCTGCAGGTGACGATATGGCCAGCCTCGTCGCTCTCGACGTCGTCGGCGCCGGCGTCGATCGCTGCTTCCAGCATGGCGTCGGGCGTGCCGGCAGCCGTCGGGAACGTGACCTCGCCCAGATGCTGGAACATGTGGGAGACGGAGCCAGTTGAACCGAGGTTGCCCGCATACTTGGTGAAGATCGCTCGGACGGCGCCGCCGGTGCGGTTGCGGTTGTCGGTCAGCGCCAGGGCGATGATGGCGACGCCGCCCGGCGCGTAGCCTTCGTAGCGCACCGTCTCGAAGGTCTCGCCGTCGGCGCCCAGCGCCTTCTTGATCGCGCGCTCGATGTTGTCCTTGGGCATGTTCTCGGCCCGCGCGTTCTGCACGGCCAGGCGCAGGCGCGCGTTCATGGTCGGGTCTGCGACCCCGGTCTTGGCGGCAACGGTGATCTCGCGAGCGAACTTGGCGAACAGCTTGGCGCGGGCAGCGTCCTGCTTGCCCTTCCGGTGCATGATGTTCTTGAACTGGGAATGGCCGGCCATGGCGCGCCCTCGGTCTTGCACGGTGTGATATGCGCGGCGTTATAGTCAGGTTCGCCGGCAAAATCCACGATGCAAGCCGACCCGTCGTGAGCCAGCTACGACGGGTTGGTGAGGCACGATCTGAGGTCGTTCGCCAGCGCCCGCAGCAGCGCTGGATACTGCTCGGGGCCGGCCGGAATGGCCGCACCCAGCGGATCGAGCGTGCCGCGCCGGATGCTCGAGCCCTCGACGATCGGGTCGATCACCTTCGGGGCGAACTGCGGCTCGGCGAAGATGCACACGGCCCTAAGCTCGGTAATCTTGCGGCGCAGCGCGGTGATGCGCCGGGCGCTGGGCGGCACCTCGGGCGAGACCGTGACGGAGCCGGCAGGTGTGAGCCCGAAGCGGCGCTCGAAGTACTGATAGGCATCGTGAAAGACGACGTAGCTGCGCCCGGCGAGCGGGCGGACGGCTGCGTCGAGTTCGGTTGTCAGGGCATCGATCCGGGCCACCAGCGCGTCGGCGTTGGCGCGATAGCGGTCGGCATGCTGGGGCGCGGCTTGCGCGAGCGTTTGGGCGATGGCAGCTGCGAGCAGCTTGGCGTTGGCTGGATCGAGCCAGATGTGGCCGTCGGTGCCGCCCGCCTCATGCTTATGGCCGTGCTTATGACCCTTGGCGCCATGATCGTGCGTCTCGAAGGTGGCGCCGGTGCGCAAGGCGTAGAGGGTCAGGCCGGGCGTCGCCTCCAGCGTGACAACGCGGACCGTCTTCGGCAGCGATTGCACGAGTTTTGCCGTGAACGGCTCGAGGCCTTCCGACACCCGGAACACGACGTCGGCGTTGGCGAGCGCCTTCGCATCCGAGGGCTTCAGCACGTAGGTGTGCGGAGACGCGATCCCCTCGACGAGCAGCCGCGGCTCGCCGGTCCCCTGCATGACCGCGGCGACCAGGGAATGTATGGGTCGGATGGTGGCGACCACGCTCGGCTTGGACGCGCCGGCTGGCTGAGCGCCGACGAGCGGGATCCCAACACTAGGAACGGCGAAGGCGGCAGCGATGCCCATCCACAGATAACGCCATGCATTCGACATCTTGGGCTGGCTCCGGTGATAACCAAGTGGCCGCTTCAAGCTTGCCACCGGCCTCTGTTTAGTTGATGTTATATCGTAACGCAACTCGGCAATGGCCGATGCAACCGAATTCTTGGACCCGGTCGGACTACAGCCATTGCGAGCGTGAGAGGGTGTCGCTACCTACCTACCAGCCAGCACAGCGCGAATCCCGAACGGAGGATTGCCGCATGACCAGACCCGCACGGCACGCTCGATCACGTTGGATGGGAATCGCCGGCGGCTTGGCGCTCGGTCTCGGCCCGGCAGCGCCCGCGTCCGCGCACCCCCACGTCTGGGTCACGGTCGAGACCACGGTGCTGTTCGACAACGGCACCATCACCGGCTTTCGCCACAAGTGGACGTTCGACGAGTTCTATACGGCGATGGCCATCGAAGGCCTCGACACCAACAAGGACGGCGTCTACTCGCGCGAAGAACTCGCCGAGCTCGCGCAGGTCAACATCGACGGCTTGAAGGAGTTCGGCTTCTTCACACATCCCAAGCTCGGCGAAGCGGCCCTCAAGCTCGGGGCGGCGAAGGATTTCCACCTCGAGCATGGGCTCGCGGAGCGGCCAGCCAACGTGCCAGACGCGCCGCCCGCGAAGGACGATGCGCCACAAGCTGCCAAGCCGAGCCAGGGTCTCTTCGCACGGCTGGGCGAGGCCGTGTTCGGCAAGCCCAAAGCAGCCGCTGCCGACGCGCCGGTGCCGTCGCTGAGCCTGCACATGACGCTGCCGCTCGAGAAGCCCGTGCTGGCGGATGCGGAAGGGTTCGCGTTCGCCGTCTATGACCCGACGTTCTTCATCGCCATGGATCTCGCGAAGGGGACGCCCGTCAAGCTCGGTGCGGGGGCGCCGAACGGCTGCCGCATCGACATGGGCGCAGACGACGGCGCGCCCAAGCCCGGCGATGCGTTCTCGCAGATCGGCGGTGGGATCGCCGCGGGCTTTGCCGCCGCAAAGCCGATCCGGGTCCTCTGCGGGTCGAAACTATGATGCAGCGGATGCAGCGCCTCGCTATCGCCCTGAGCGCAATGCTGCTCGCCACTCTGCTGGTGCTGCCGACCGCATCGCAAGTAACCGCGCAGCAGCAGCCTGGTGCCTCGACACAGGCCCCGACGCCAGCGCCGAAGTCCTTCCTGCCGCCAGCGGGCCGGCAGGCGGCGCAACCGGCCGCGACCGCGCCGACCGGGGTCTACGCCTGGGTCTCGGGACTGCAGCGGGACTACAACCGGCGGCTTGCGGCGGCCATTCGCGACGTGAAGTCGTCCAACCCGATGCTGGCAGTGCTGTCGCTCGCGGGACTGAGCTTCATGTACGGCGTGCTGCACGCGGCGGGGCCCGGCCACGGCAAGGCGGTGATCTCGTCCTATGTGCTGGCGAGCCACCAGACGGTGCGGCGTGGCATCGCGCTGTCGTTTCTGGCCGCGCTGTTTCAGGCCCTGTCAGCGCTGGTGCTGGTCGCCGTGCTGCTGTGGGGGCTAGCCGCGACCGGCCAGCAGATCAAGGCGACGGAGGCGTGGCTCGAGACGTTGAGCTGGGCCGTCGTGGTGCTGATCGGCGCGTGGCTTGTTTGGCGGCAGATCGGTGAATGGCGGGCGGAAAGGGCCGCAAAGGCGCACCACGATCACGCGGCGCATCATCACCATCACGGTCACCACCACGCTCATCGCGATCATGCGCACGGCGGACATGGGCACGATCACGCCCACGCAAAAGACGCCCACGACTGTGCGGCTTGCAACCACGCCCACATGCCCGCGCCCGAGCAACTGCAGGGCGCATGGTCCTGGCGCAAGGCGCTGACGCTGGCGGCGGCGATCGGCATCCGCCCCTGCACCGGCGCGATCCTGGTGCTGGTGTTCGCCATCGGCCAGGGCCTCGCCTGGGCCGGCGTGTTCGCCACCTTCGCCATGGCGCTCGGTACCGCGATCACGGTGTCCGCATTGGCGGCGCTCGCCATCTCCTCGCGCGACGTAGCAGCCCGGCTCGGCGGCGATGGCTCGCGGTGGGCAGCCGGCGTGCGGCGCATCGCCGGCCTTGGCGGCGCGATCGCAGTGACGGCGCTGGGCCTGATGCTGTTCATCGGCTCGCTTGGTCCAACGGCGGGGCTGTAGCCGCCGCTAAGTCGGCTGACGCACGCTGCTGCCCCAGACCACCATCCAGTCGAACTGTTGCCGAGCAACGATCTTGGACGCTGCAGGCGCGCCTCGTGTCGGCCGATCCGGACGGTATGCGCGATCCTTGAGCGCAGCTCATCCATGCGCGGACGAATGCTCAGTTGCGCGCGCGTCTCGAACCGCATTAAGACCCGACCAAGCTAAGGAGATCATGATGCAGACGTCGGCTTCCCAGGGCATTGCGGCGCGCCCGCTCTGGCTCATCATTCTGGCGGCCGGCCTGATCGTCGGCGCGGCGATGGGATTGCGGCAGGTGATGGGCCTGTTCCTCAATCCGATGACGGCTGAGCTGAAAATCGGCCGCGAGGCGTTCTCGCTGGCCATGGCGATCGCCAACCTGACGTGGGGCCTCGCAGCAGTGCCGATGGGGGCGATCTCGGACAAATACGGCGCCGGGCGCACGCTGGTACTCGGCGCGCTGTGCACGATGGCCGGCGTCTACGTGCTCTATGCCGCGCCCGACAGCACCGGCCTGATGGCCTCCTCGCTACCGTTCATCGGGCGCTTCGACCTGATGGTCAGCGGCCTGCTGATGGGCATCGGCATCGCCGGCACCGGGATCACCGCGCTGGTCGGTGCCGTTGGCCGCGCCGCCCCGCCCGAGAAGCGGCCACAGGCGCTGGCCGCACTCGGCATGGCGGCTGGCATCGGCGGTTTCATCGCGTTCCCCTATACGCACCTGTTCATGGAGACGCTGGGCTGGCGCACGACGCTGCTCGTCATCCTGGCGACGGTGGCCCTGATCATTCCGCTCGCCATCCCGATGGCCGGCAAGCCACAGGCGGGACCCTCGACGCAGCGCCAGCAGTCGCTGGGGGAAGCCTTCGGCGAGGCGCTCGCGCACCCAAGCTTCTGGCTGCTGATTGCGGGTTTCTTCGTTTGTGGCTTCCACGTCGCCTTCTACGCCGTGCACCTGCCAGCGTTCGTCGCCGACAAGGGGCTCCCGTCATGGGTGGCGATCGCAGCGCTGACCTCGGTCGGCGTCGCCAACATCATCGGCACGTACCTCGCCGGCCAATCCGGCAAGTTCGCCGAGAAGCGCGTCTCGCTTGCCGTCATCTACTTCATGCGCGTGTTCGCGTTTCTGGGGCTGCTGTTCCTGCCGATCACGGAGTGGACCGTCATCGGCGTCAGCATTCTGCTCGGCTTTTTCTGGCTCTCGACAGTGCCGCTGACGAGCGCCATGGTCGCGACCTTCTTTGGCGCGCAGTGGATGTCGATGCTGTTCGGCTTCGTGTTCCTGTCCCACCAGTTGGGTTCGTTCGCCGGGTTGTGGACCGCGGGCCGGCTCTATGATGCGACCAAGTCCTACGATATGATGTGGTGGATATGCATTGCGCTGGCGCTGTTTGCAGCGTTGATCCATTTGCCGATCCGCGAGCAGCCGGTGGCGCGCCTCGCGGTCCCGGCCCAAGCTTGAAGGGCACGACGTTGGGAATGGCCGAGCCGTCCGACAGGTCAAATCGCCCAGCGTCGGCCGGCGAGCATGTGCCGTCGGGCCTGCGCAACGCCGTTCTCGCAGTTGGCGGCGTACTCGTCTTCGGCGCGCTCTATCTCATCGTGCTGCGCGGGGAGGCGATCCTCGTCGACCTCTCCACGATGACCGAACGGTTCTGGTGTTTTTGATCGAGCCCCCATGCGTGAGGCGCCGAGATTCGCGCGCCCACTCATAGTCGCTTCGTCTCGGGCATTGCGGGGCGCGCGGGCAATTGCGTACGATGGTCGCGAGCCACCTGCAGGAGCCCGTCATGACCGCTGCACTCGCCTACAGCGTCGAGGCCTACAACATCTCGCACGCGTCCGAGAACAAGATCCACGACGATGCGATCGCAAAGAAGCTCGGCTTCACCGGTGGCCTCGTGCCCGGCGTCGAGATGTTCGCTTACATGAGCAACATCGCCGTGCAGAATTGGGGGCAGGCGTGGCTCGAGCGCGGTGCGCTTGCGTGCAAGTTCGGCAAGCCGCTCTATGACGGGCACATGGCCGAGATCAAAGGTGCGCCCGATGGCGACGGGCTCGCACTGCGACTCGTCAGCGACGGCCAGGAGTGCGCGACTGGTACCGCGCATCTCACCACGGGCGTCCCCCCGCCGAAGCTCGACGCCTACGAGCTGGTCACGCCGCCCGCCTTGGCCACCCGCCCGCCCGCCAGCGAGGCGACTCTCGCCAAGGGCAAATGGCTCGGCATCCGCCCGTTCGTGATGACCGAGCAGCTCTCGAGCGATTACCTGCGCAACATCAAGGAAACGCTGCCGCTCTATGCGCGTGACGGTCTGGCGCATCCGGGCCTGCTGCTGCGGCAGTGCAATACGGTGCTGCGCGAGAACGTGGTGCTGGCGCCGTGGATCCACGTCGGCAGCGACGTGCAGAATTTTTCAGCCGTCCGTGTCGGCGAGGAGGTCTCGGTGCGCGCCCGAGTCACTGACAACTACGATCGCAAGGGACACCGCCTCGTCGATCTCGACTGTCTCATCATCGCCGGCGGCAATCGCGTCGCCGCCCACGTCAAACACACCGCAATCTACGCGCTGCGGCATCTGCAAGGTTGATCGCAATCGTGCCAACCACCTCGAACCAAGCCGCCTACGTCGATCCCGTGACGGGTGCGCGTTATCCGATCGAGACGCCGCGATGGCGCTCGGACACGGGGCGACCGCTGATGATCACGGACCTCCCCGGCATCCGCCGCGGCGACATCGAGACCGGCGTGCGCTCGCTCTGGCGCTATGCGCGCGCGTTGCCGATCGAAATTCCTGACCCGATCACCATGGGCGAGGGACTGACGCCGCTGGTCAAACGCACCTGGAACGGGCTCGACGTCCACTTCAAGCTCGAGTGGTTCAACCCGACCGGCAGCTTCAAGGATCGCGGCGCGAGCGTCATGCTGTCGGCGCTTCGCCAGCAGGGCATTCGCCGCCTGCTCGAGGACAGCTCGGGCAACGGCGGCGCAGCGATCGCTGGTTATGCGGCGGCGGGCGGCATCAGCGCCAAGATCCTGGTTCCCGCCACCACGCAACCGGGAAAGACCGTGCAGATGCGCGCATACGGCGCCGAGGTCGAGCTGATCCCTGGCACACGACAAGCAACGGCCGACGAAGCGGTGCGGCAGGCCGAGAGCATTTTCTATGCGAGCCACAACTGGCAGGCGTTCTTCCTGCAGGGCACCAAGTTGCTCGCCTACGAGCTGTGGGAGGACTTAGGCTTTCGTGCGCCCGACAGCGTGATCATCCCGACCGGGGCTGGCAGCAACGTGCTCGGCCTCGACATCGGCTTTTCGGAGTTGCTGCGCGCGGGCGAAATCGATCGGCTGCCGCGGCTCTATGCGGCGCAGCCGGCGAACTGCTCACCCGTAGCGGCGTGCTTGGCGGCCGGCGCGCGCGAGCTGATCCCGTTCACGCCCGAGCCGACGATTGCGGAGGGCACCGCGATCGCCAAGCCGACGCGGCTGCACGAAGTGCTCGACGCGATCGCCCGCTCGAACGGCTCGGCGCTGGCGGTGACGGAAACCGAGATCGTCGCCGCGTTCCACACGCTCGCGCAACGCCACGGTCTCTACGCCGAACCGACGTGCGCGGTGGCGGCCGCAGCGCTGACCAAGCTCGCGGCGAGCGGCACCATCAAGCCCGGCGAGACGACGGTGGTACTTCTGACGGGTTCGGGCCTCAAGGCGACGCAGCGGCTCGGCGAACTCATCTGCGTGTGACGACACGTTAACCCGGATGCGGCGTTAACCAGACGTCCCGTTAACCAAGACGCGCGGAGGGAGGGGCGTCGGTCGCGCCATCTGGAGGTGCCGAAGGCCTCGCGCAGCCTCACGCAAGCTCGTGCCGTGTGGTCGTCATGGCCTTGGCTAGTGGGGTAGCCGAGAGGTCGAGAATCGTGCCGTAGGGCCGATTTTGCGAGTTAACCTAGATCCGGCAGTTCTCGTGCTTGCATGATCGCGGAAGGTGCGCTTTTTCAAGTGGATGAGCAACGACAAGCCGCCGTCCGCCTCTCACCCGTCGGGTGAGATGGTACAGCACCAACTGGCGGTTGCGCAGGCGCCG
>JANOJW010000684.1:0-5079 GCA_031418955.1 Hyphomicrobiales bacterium
CGTGCAGATCGGGCACAACGTCGTCATCGGACGTCACTGCGTGATCGTCGGCCAGGTCGGCATTGCAGGCTCGGCGGAACTCGGCGACTTCGTGGTGATGGGCGGCCATTCCGGCGTGCTCGGTCACGTCAAGGTCGGTAGTGGCACGCAAATTGCGGGCTCGAGCCACGTGAAGGACGATCTGCCGCCGGGTTCGCGGGTGGGCGGCACGCCAGCCGTGCCGTTCCGCGAATGGGCCCGCCAGATCGCGGCTATTCAGCGGCTCGGCCGCCCGACGGCTGCAGGCGAGGACGGGGGCAACACAGAGTGAGTTCACGGAGAACCCCGACGATGACCGATGGCGTGGCCAAGACGGAGCTTGCAAGCGCCGATATCGCGCGGATCATGCAGCTGCTGCCGCACCGCTATCCGTTCCTGCTGATCGATCGGCTCATGGAGATGGACCGGGACGAGAGCTGCATCGGCCTGAAGAACGTGACCATCAACGAACCGTTCTTCCAGGGCCATTTCCCGAAGTATCCGGTGATGCCGGGCGTATTGATCATCGAGGCGCTGGCTCAGACCGCTGGCGCGCTTTGCGTGCACAACGCCGGCGTCACCGACATCCCCCAGATCGTCTACTTCATGGCGATCGACAAGGCCAAGTTCAGGAAGCCCGTCGTGCCCGGCGACCAGCTCCACCTGCATGTGAAGAAGATCCGCAGTCGCGGAATGGTTTTCCGGTTCTACGGCGAGGCCAAGGTCAATGGCCAGGTCGTCGCCGAAGCCGAGATCAGTGCCATGGTCGTGGATCCCAGCAATGCCAAACCCTGACATTCATCCGACGGCGGTCATCGAGGACGGCGCCAAACTCGGCGCCAGCGTCCGCATCGGCCCATACTCGATGGTCGGGCGCGACGTCGAGCTCGGGGACGGCGTCGAGCTGTTGAGTCACGTCGTGGTGGCCGGTGCCACCCGGATCGGGGCTCGCACCCGCATCTTCCCGTTCGCCTCGATCGGGCACCAGCCGCAGGACTTGAAGTTCAAGGGCGAGGCCTCGACGCTCAGCGTTGGCGCCGACTGCCTGATCCGCGAAGGCGTGACGATGAACCCGGGCACCGAGGGTGGCGGCTCGAAAACAGTTGTCGGCGACAAGTGCGCCTTCCTCGCCAACAGTCACGTCGGCCACGACTGCATCGTCGGCAGCAACGTGATCTTCTCCAACAACGTCATGCTCGCCGGTCATTGCACGATCGGCGATTTCGTCATCATCGGCGGCGGCGCGGCGGTGATCCAGTTCGCCCGCATCGGTCACCATGCCTTCGTCGGCGGCATGTCGGGGCTCGAGAACGATCTCATTCCCTACGGCATGGCGATCGGCAACCGCGCCTATCTGTCTGGTCTCAACATCATCGGCCTGCAGCGCCGTGGATTCGCGCGCGAGCAGATCCACAGCCTCCGCCGCGCCTATCGGCTGCTGTTTGCGGCGGAGGGCACATTGGTCGAGCGCATGGACGACGTGACGACCGAGTTCAAGGATAACCCGGTCGTACAGGAGATCGTGGCGTTCATCCGGGCTGGCGGCAAGCGCTCGCTCTGCACGCCGCGCGACGGCCGCGATGCCTGACGGCGGGCCAGCGAGGGACTTCGTCGCAAGCTTCCGGAACGCCGAGCCGCTCGGCATCCTCACCTGCGCTGGTCCACTTCCCCTGGAGATCGCCCGCCTCGTCACCGCGCGGGGTCGCCCCGTGCATCTCGTCGCGCTTGAAGGCTTTGCCGACCCAGGCGCCGCAGCCTACCCGCACGAGCGTGTGGGACTCGGGCAGCTCGATCGCCTCCTTCGCAGCTTTCGTCGCGCCGGTTGCCGCGAGATCGTGATTGCGGGCGCCATGCGGCGTCCCGATCTGCTGCGTCTCAGGCCCGATCTGGGTATTCTCAAGCATCTGCCGACCATCCTCTCGCTGACGCGGGGCGGCGATGACAGCGTGCTGCGCCGGATCGTGCGCTTCTTCGAAAATCAGGGATTCATCGTGCGCGGAGCCGGTGAGGTGGCGCCCGAGCTTCTGGCCGGCGCCGGCGCACTCGGCCGGCATGCGCCGGATGCCGCGCATTGCGAAGCCATCGATCGTGCCGCCCGCGCGCTCGCCGCGCTCGGCGACTTCGATATCGGACAGGCGGCCGTGGCGACAGCTGAACGTGTGCTCACCATCGAGACCTCGCGCGGCACCGATGCCATGCTCGAGAGGCTCGCTGCCGACGCTGGCGCGACGGGTGCGGTGCTCGTGAAGCTGGCGAAGCCCGGTCAAGAGCTGCGCGTCGACCTGCCGGCGATCGGCGCGCGCACCGTCGAGGCCGCACGCGCGGCCGGGCTCGCCGGCATCGCGGTCGGCGCCGGCCGCACCATCGTGCTCGAGCGCGAGGCGATGCTTGCTGCCGCCGATGCGGAAGGGCTGTTCGTCGCCGGCATCACCACGATGCCACCGCGCGTTGCAGCCCCGCCGCCCGACATGCGCCAGCTCGCCGTGATGGCCCGCCGTGCGCCGACGCCCAACGAGCGCGGCGACATCGGCATCGGCCGCCAATTGTTGCCGTTGCTCGTCGCGGAGGGCCTTGGCCGGGCGGCGATCATTTCGCGCCACCATGTGCTGGGTGTCGCCGGGGCGCAGCCTGTTGCGAGCCTGATCGCCAGCTTGGGTCGCGATGCCTCGTGGGGGCGACGTCGCTTCCGCAAGCAGCTCGGCGTACTGGCGCTCGACATCGCTTGGTCGTCGGACCTGCTGACGCGCGAGGTGT
Organism: Hyphomicrobiales bacterium; assembly: GCA_031418955.1. Lineage (GTDB taxonomy): Bacteria > Pseudomonadota > Alphaproteobacteria > Rhizobiales > Hyphomicrobiaceae. The sequence goes on from JANOJW010000684.1 coordinate 2,773, forward strand.
TCCAGGCGGCAGCCGACGCGCATCTCGCCGGCATTGCCTGCTTGGGCGCGCCGCTCCCTCGCGAGCGCCTGCTGGAGCTGATCGGGTGGGCCAACGACGGCCGCCTGTTCCTGCTCGCCGAGGAGCCCCCCGAACCAGAAGAGGCCTTGCCATGACCGAGGCGCCCTGGCCGGGCCTGGCCTCCATCGTCAACATCGGCGACGACGACGGCCGCGAGCTGCGGCTGTTCATGGTTGCCGGCGAGCACTCGGGCGATGCGCTGGGTGGCCGCTTGATGGCGGCGATCAATCGCAGCCGGCGGTCACGTGTGCGCTATCTCGGCGTCGGCGGCCCGGCCATGCAGGCGCAAGGCCTCGTGTCACAGTTCCCGCTCTCCGACGTCGCCGTGATGGGGCCGCTCGCGATTCTCGGCCGCCTCCCACGCCTCGTCGCCCGTGTGCGCCAGACGGTCGATGCGGCGATCGCTGCCGAGCCCGACGCCGTCGTCATCATCGACAGCCCGGAGTTCACCCACCCTATCGCCAAGCGCATCCGCCGCAAACGACCCGGCCTGCCGATCATCGATTATGTTTCGCCGAGCGTGTGGGCCTGGCGGCCGGGCCGAGCGCCCCGCATGAAGCGCTATGTCGATCACGTGATGGCGCTGCTGCCGTTCGAGCCCGAGGTCCACCGCCGCCTGGGCGGGCCACCTTGCACCTACGTCGGGCACCCGCTGATCGAGCGGCTCGACGCGTGGGCCGCGATCGATCCGCAACCCTTGGCCAAGCGCCTCGCGCTGTCGCCGTCGCGACCCGTGCTGGTCGTACTGCCCGGCAGCCGGCGGTCCGAGATCGAGCGGCTGATGCAACCCTTCGGCGCCGCGCTCGAGCGCCTCAGCGCCAGGGGTCGGCAGCCGCAAGTGATCATTCCGGCGGTGGCCCACCTGCGCCCACAGATCGAGCACGAGTTGAAGCGCTGGCCGCTGGTGCCGCACATCATTTCCGGTGAGGACGAGACGGAGAAGATCGCGGCCTTCAAGCTGGCCACGGTCGCACTGGCAGCCTCCGGCACGGTGACGCTGGAGCTTGGACTTGCCGGCACGCCGATGGTCGTCGCCTATCGGGTCGACCGGCTGGCGGCGCGCCTGCAGTTCCTGGTCAAGACGCCGCACTTTGCGCTGGCCAATCTCGTTCTCGACGAGCGCGCATTCCCCGAGCTGATGCAGGACGACTGCACGCCCGACAAGCTCGCCGAGGCTCTGGCGGCGCTGATCGAGGACCCGGCGGTGCGGGTCCGACAGCTTGAGAAGCTCGCGCGAATTCCCGGCATCATGCGGATGACGCAGCCGGGAAGCCCGAGCGAGGCGGCAGCCCGTATCGTGCTGCAGCAGGCGCTGGCGCCGCGGCTGCGCGGCTGATGAACCGCACGTCGGCGTTAGACTCAGGCCGAAATGGACATGCAAGGGCCCGGTCAGGTGGCTGTGGAAAAAAGTAAACCAATCGTGACTATTCTGATGCGCGCCCGCGAACGATCTGATAACGAATAAAGTGCGTAAGAGTAAGGCCATGAGGGTGGAGTACCTTGCTCTGGGCACCGTGTGTCGGCGGCTCCGTCACAATGCGGGAAAAGTGGTGTTTGAGTTATGTTGGCCAGAGACCTGATTGTCATGCTGCTTAGCAGCGTGCTGGGGCCTGCGCTCGGTATCGCGATGTTCTTGTTGCTCAACGCCTCGTAATGGCGCTGCGTCGCGGCCTGTGAGTGTCGGCAGTGAGTTGAATCGGCTGAGTGCGGCGGCTGCCTGGTAGCGGTCACCGCGCACGGGAAACGTGCGCACAGTGTGCTGTTGCGATACGGCAGCAGGTGGTCCAATGTGACTGACGGGTCACATCAGGGATTCGCCATGACGTGCAGGCACTCCGCTGGACACCGCGCATCAAGACAACGCGCATCACCGCGCCGCGCACCATGACATCGCGAATACTCCTCGACGATTGCTTTCTCCATGACGGGCGACGCCTTCGCCACGACCAGGCGGTCGCGCTTCTGAAATCCCGCATCGCGCCGGTCATGGGCGTCCAGACGGTGGCTTTGCAGCGGGCCGCCGGTCGGGTGCTGGCATCACCCGCGATGGCTCGATTTCCGGTACCCGCCCACACCAACGCTGCGGTCGACGGCTATTCCTTCGCGACCAGCGACTACGACCCCAACAGCGGCGCGGCCCAGCCCCCGGCCGGCCCGGGCGCGGCCGGGCCGGCGCGGGGTGCGACGCCCGTCGCGGGGGCCGCCCCCCGCCACGTAACCCGCGCGGGTATGACGACGGGTACCGAC
>JANOJW010000685.1:0-4906 GCA_031418955.1 Hyphomicrobiales bacterium
CCAGCGGTTCGGCGGTATCGACGGCTCGGCTTACGTGGTGGGCGGCGCCGGACTGACGTTTCTAAACAACAACCACGTGATTCTCGCGCCGATCCGCACCGGAATTGGGCTTCGCCTCGGCGCCAACATCGGCTATCTGAAGTACACGCGTCGGCCCACTTGGAATCCGTTCTAGAATCGGTTCTAGGGAGGGGCGGCGGTTGTGCGTGACAGCCTTGCACAGCCCGGCACCCCTGCTGGTCCGTGCGAGCAAGCGGGAGCCGTGGCCTCGAGGATGAGCTGGTGATCACGATCCAGTCGGCAATGCTGGTCGCACTCGGCTTTCTTGCCGCGATTCTGCTCGCCCTGCTGATCGCCCCGGCGTTCTGGAGCCGGGCCGTCCGGCTGACGTCGAACCGCATCAAGGATTCGATGCCGATCTCCGACGTCGAGATCCGGGCCGACAAGGACCGCATCCGCGCCGAGTACGCCATCAAGGTACACAAGCTCGAGAGTCTGGTGGAGAACGTTCGCCTCACCGGCGCCCGCCAGCAGATCGAATTGAACCGCCGCGATGCCTCGATCAACGAACTCGAGGGCACGCTCGACAAGCTGAAGTCGACGCACGAGGAAACGCAGAACGCCCGCCGCGTACTCGAGCAGACGGTTGCCGACCGCCTGCCGCGCGTCGAGCAGCGTCTATCGGACGCCAAGAAACTGCTGCTGACGCGCGACCGCGAGATCGCCGAGCTCACGACCACGGCCGACAAGCAGCGTCGCGCGCTGTCGGAGGCCTCGCAGATCAATGCCCAGCAGCAGTCCGAGCTGGAACGGCTCGAGACGTCGCTGACGACGCGGGCGGCGCGCAACCAGGACGGCACCAGCGATCCCCGCTTCGACGGCGAGGTGGCGCTGCGCTCCGAGATCGAGGCGTTGCGGTCGAAAACGCGCGAGCAGGCGCAACTCCTCGTGCGCATGCAGAGCATGATGGGCCACAACTCCGGATTGCGTCCGCAACTGGTGGCGGGCGACGCCGCCGATCCGGCCATGGCCGGCGACAGCGACGCGCAGGCCGGCGGGGAGCAGCTGGCTGCTGCCGCCAAGCTGCGGTCGGAGTTCGAGCGCCAGATCCGCACGCTGAAGTCACGCACGGACGACCAGGCGGCCGAGATCTCCCGGCTCAAGGCAGCGCTGGCGGTTTTCGAGGGCGAGGCCAACAGTGAGCCGCGCGGTTCGATCAAGGAGAGCCGCATCGCGCTGAAGGCCCGCATGCAGTCGCTCGAGGCGCAGTCGACGCAGCAGTCCGAGACGATCCACAAGCTCAGGAGCGAGCTGGCCTCGGCCAACGAGCGCCTCGCCCGCCAGGCCTCGCACTTCACGACCGAGCTGAAGCGGCTGGGCGCGGGCACGCTGCCGGCCTCGGGCCAAGCCCGTCGCTCAGCGGAGCCTTCGCGGCTGTCGTTGGCGGAGCGCGTCGCACAGGCGCGCGTGACGGGCGCACCGCAGCAGCCGGGCCGATTGCCGGTTGCGACGGCTGCACCTGTGGCTGCCGCCAGTGCTCCAGCGAACGGCGCGCATGGCGCCAATGGCAACGGCGAGCATTCAGCTGACGCTGCTGCGCTCGATGCAGATGCGGCCGAGCCCCGCGATTTGGCTGCGGGGGAGATCGCCGAGGCTGCCGAGCAAGAGCGGGCCCCGGGAGACGGGGAGCGTCCCCGCTTGCTCGATCGTATCGCGACGCTGTCGCGGACGTGAACGCCGGGCGGTGAGACGGTATGCCCAACCTCAATAGGCCAGGCGTCCGTAGAGATCGCCGAACGGCACCATCACATGATCACGGTAGGCGGCATGTTGCTTGAGCGTCGCATACCAGCGCTCGACGTTGGGGACCGGTGGCCGGGCGATGTCGAGCCCGAAGTAGCGATGCAGATTGGTGGCGGCCGGGATGTCGGCGAGCGTCAGCGCATCGCCGAGCAGATAGCGCCGCCCCTCCAGAACCTGGTCGAGGAGCTGCATGTGCTCTCCAGTCCGCCGGATACGGGCCGTGACGGCGGCCATGTCGCGCTGCGGCTCAGGCGTCCGGTAGAAGCCCCAAAACACGCCGACGAGAAAGTCTGGCTGCAGTGTGCACTGCGACCAGTCCATCCACTGCTCCCATTGCGCTCTGACGCCTGCATCATCATGCCAGAACCGCCCGCCATAGCGGGCCGCGAGATAGCGAAGGATGGCATGCGACTCCCACACCACTGTGCCGCCGTCCTTGATGACAGGCACGCGGCCGTGCGGGTTCAACGCTCGAAACTCCGCCGCCTCGAGGCCTCCAAACGAGCCCCCAAGCTCGACGTGCCGATGCTCGATGCCAAGCTCGCCGACGAGCCACATCACCTTCTGCAGATTGAACGAACTCTTGCGCCCGTAGACCGTCAGCATTGCCGTCTCCATTGCGGGCTCAGGTTTGGCTTTACCGTCCCCGCGCGTCCTCGCGGATCATGTCGGAGGCCTTCTCGGCGATCATGATTACCGGCGCGTTGGTGTTGCCCGAGATCATGTTCGGCATGATCGAGGCGTCGATCACCCGCAACCCGTCGATGCCGCGCACGCGCAACCGCTGATCGACCACGGCCATCGGATCATTGCCCATCTTGCAGGTGCCACAAGGGTGGAACACGGTGGTGCCGTACGTCTTCGCGACGGCCATCAGCTCGTCCTCGGTGCGCGCCTCGGCTCCCGGAAAATGCTCGCGCTTGGTCAGCCGCTTGAACGACGACATCTCCGAGATCCGGCGCGCGAGTTTCATGCCGTCCAGCGTGATGCGGCGGTCGTTCTCGGTCGCCAGGTAGTTGGCGATGATCGACGGCTTCTGCTTGGGGTCCGGGGAGACGATGTGCTGATGCCCGCGGCTGTCGGGACGCAGCACACACACCGATTGCGTCACGCCTGAGAACGGGTGCAAGCCCTGGCCCGGGCGTTCCGCCGACAGCGGCATGAAGTGGAACTGGATGTCAGGCTCTTCGAGCGTCGGGCTCGTCTTGGCGAAGATGCCGACGACGCCCGCGCCGATGGTCAGGATGCCGCGCCGCTTGGTGGCGTACTCGGCGCCAGCCTTCACCTGGCGCAGCTTGCTGTTCCACACCGCATTGAGGCTGTCCTTGGTCGCCATCTCGTAGATGAAGCGGACCTGATAGTGGTCCTGCAGGTTCTCACCGACGCCTGGGAGCTCGTGGCGCACCGTGACGCCAGCCTTCTTGAGGACCTCGCCCTGTCCGATGCCAGACAGTTCCAGAATCTGCGGGCTGCCGATGGCGCCGGCCGCAACAAGCACCTCACGCCGCGCGTGTATCGTCATGCCGATGCCGCTCTTTGAATAGCGCACAGCCTTGGCGCGACGGCCGTCGAGGATCACGCGCTCGACCTCCGCGTCGGTGACAACGTGCAGGTTCGGGCGCTTGGCGGCGGGGTGCAGGTAGCTCATGGCGGTCGACGCACGGCGGCCGTCACGCGTGGTGAGCTGGTAGTAGCCGGCGCCCTCCTGGGACTGGCCGTTGAAATCGCGGGTCGGCGGCACGCCCGCCTCGATGGCGGCAGCGATATAGGCGTCGCACAGTGGATTGTTCATGCGCACGTCGTTGACCGACAGTGGCCCGCCCTTGCCATGCAATTCGTCGTCGCCGCGCTCCTGATCCTCGGCGCGGCGGAAGTAGGGGAGCACGTCCTTGAAGGCCCAGCCCTCGTTGCCGAGCTGGCGCCAGACGTCGTAGTCGCGCGCCTGGCCCCGCACATAGAGGAGGCCGTTGATCGACGACGAGCCGCCCAGCACGCGGCCGCGAGGCCACGGCACGATGCGACCGTCGAGATGCGGCTCGGGACCCGCGCCGTACTGCCAGGTGACCTCGGGGTTATACATGGTGCGGAAGTACCCGGCCGGGATGTGGATCCAGGGATTGGTGTCCTTGGGACCAGCCTCCAGGATCGCGACCGTCGCGCGTCCATCCTCGGAGAGGCGGTTGGCCAGCACGCATCCAGCCGAACCCGCGCCGATGATCACGTAGTCGAAAGTACCCTCGTCGGTGGTCGTCGCCATATCCTGCCCCTGCCGGTCCGCGCGGGAGGCGGCCAGTTCTCGAGTGTCTGTTGGGAGCGCAATCTATGGGTTGCGGAGGGGGAAGCCAACGCGAAATGAACGCGGCGCTTTCCACTGTTCGCCGCGGGGCTTGTGCGGTATGGCGCAGACGATCTTTCCGGGGGAGCCTCCTGTGACGCACCGCTTGCCCAAGGCCGTCATCTTCGATCTCGACGGGACGCTGGTCGACAGCGCGCCCGATATTGCCCGCGCGCTCAATGCGGGCTTCGAGCCGCTCGGTGTCGCGCCCTACACGGCGGCGACGGCCATCGCGCTGATCGGCGGCGGGGCGAGGGCCGCGATCGAGCGGGCGATCGAGAACCATGCGCTTGATGCCGGCGCGATCGACCAGGATGCACTGTACCGGCGCTTCATGACCGCCTACGGGGCGGCGTCCGCCGAGGGCAACGGACTCTATCCAGGCGCGCACGAGGTGCTGGCTGCGCTCGGCGCGCTGGGGGTGCCGCTGGCGCTGTGCACCAACAAGTCGCACGACATCGCGCTGATCGCGCTCGATGCGCTCAGGCTCACGCGCTACTTCGGCTCGATCGTCGGCGCGCGATATGGCGAGCCCAAGAAGCCCGACCCGCGCGCGTTGGTGCTGGCACTGGCGCCGTTCGGCATTCAGCCTGCCGACGCGGTGATGATCGGCGACAGCGCGGCCGACATCGGCGCGGCGAAGGCGGCCGGCTGTCCGTCGATCGCAATGAGCTACGGCTATGCCAAGGGCGGGGCCGCGGCGCTCGGGGCGGATCTGATCGTCGATCGTCTCGCCGACCTGCCGGCGGCCCTCGCGGAACTCGCCCG
>JANOJW010000686.1:0-11223 GCA_031418955.1 Hyphomicrobiales bacterium
GGTGGGATGATGCGACCCGTGGTTGAGGAATGGCGTCACGCCGACGTCGGACGATCACGCCCAACTGCAGGATTTAGGTTGAGACCTCGCGCCCGTGCCATGTTCCCTGTCCAACCCGAATGGTTCTGCGGGGTGCACCAGAAAAGTACCCCACAATTTACCCCACTCTATAGGGCGTGCTCGGGCGGCATGTCAAGGCACACGAGGTGACAGCGAAGCCACCTGCGAGCGGCTAATTCTCTAGTGTTTACGGGTGTTTAACTATGGGGAAGGTGGCCCTATGTGACACGAGGGTACACGGTGGAATAGTGCCAAATGGCGGATGGGGAGGGATTCGAACCCCCGGTACCCGTGAGAGCACGGCGGTTTTCAAGACCGCTGCCTTAAACCACTCGGCCACCCATCCGAACTTTCTTCGGGCCTTCGACGGCGCCAAAACCAATGGAAAATTCGGCCTGCCGCCTCCCCGACAACACTGCTTAGCGGCGTAGGGATTACAGGCGGCACCGTGACATGACAAGTGTGCTGCAAACTGGTCTCGAGTGTGCGTCGTGCCCGCCATCAACGTGCGCGGCCCGCATGTGTCGCAGCAGGATATCGACGAGTCCCCAGCCTGGGCTGAGTTCCTAGTCGGTCACGAGGCTGCCGACCAGCATGACGATCCCGATGCAGGCGAGCATGATGCCCGCCGTGGTGACGCGCGCCTTGTGGCCGACCTCGACCTCGGCGAAGCGCTCGGTGAGATGCGCGAACGTCCAACCGATGATCGAGGTGATGATCGCGATGCCGACGAGATAGGCGCCGATCACGCCGCGCTCGGCGCCGACGACGGCCTCGCCGAACGCCACGCCGTGCAGGATGCCAGCTACCGTCGCGAGCGCCAGCCACACGGGCCGGTGCACGCCGCGGCCGGTCGCCAGGATGGCGCCTGCGACGACCACCGAGAGGGCCACCAGCGGCTCGACCATCGGCACGCCGAGCTTGGCCAAGTGGATCAGCACGCCGGCGGTCGAGGCGGCGATGAAGGCCGCGACGATGCTCATGCGGTCCCGCAGCAGGCCGGCCGCAATGCCGATGGCGACGATGAAGGCCAGATGATCGGGACCGATCACCGGATGGCCGAAGCCCGACAGCAGGCCGTGCCAGATCGTGCGTGGCATCTCCCCGCCGATCGGATGATGCGCCCACGCGCTGCCTGATTGCGCAAGCAAGCCCACGGCCGCCGCGATGCCGAGAACCGACACGCGCGCACGTGAAAGGCGCCATCCAAGCCGGATCATGAGAGTCTCCCTGCAGCCATGGCTGCCATCATGCAGCTCTCGTGCTCGCCTGAAAAGGGGGCAGCGTCCTGCACAATGCGAATACCGGGTCGGCAGTGTGGGCAGATCGGCCCGAACGCGCTAACAACGGTTACATCATCGACAAAGGAGACCCCGCATGGCTACGATGACCCGGATCGCATCGTTCTGCGCACTTGTGCTCACGCTGGGGACCGCCGGCGCCGCCCTCGCCCATCACGGCTGGGGCAGCTATGACGCCCGCAATCCTGTCACCGTTGCCGGCAAGGTTCTCACCTCCAAGTACGAGAATCCGCACGTGGCGCTGACCGTGCAGGCGGCCGACAAGGTCTGGACCGTGACGCTGGCGCCGACCTCGCGCATGATCAACCGCGGCGCACTGCTCGAGATGGTCGCCGTCGGCCGGGACATCTCGGCGCTCGGCTATCCCTCGACCGCCGAGAAGGACGAGATGCGGGCCGAGCGCATCACCGTCGATGGCAAGACCATCGAGATGCGGTAGGTCCATTTGCAGCCTGTCCGGGAGCACGCGATGGATGCCAATGCGCCGCAGTTCCTCGTCGCGCTCGAGGCGTCGGGCCTGGGCCTCGCCATCCGCCAGTCGCCTTGGGTCTATCCGGCCGCCAACGTCGGACATGTGGTGTCGGTCGTGCTCTATGCCGGCGCGGTCGCCACGCTCGATCTGATGCTGCTCGGCGTTGTGCGCGGCGATGACAGGGTTGCCTCGCTGAAGCGCGCGCGGAGCTGGGCGATGGCGCTGTTCGTCGCGGTCGCGCTCACCGGTCTCGTGCTGTTCATCGCGGAGGCCAGCCACGTCGCGTTGAACCGGGTGTTCCAGCTGAAGCTCGTGCTGATCGTCGGCGCACTCGTCAATGCCGCCGTGCTCGGCGCTCGGGCGATCCGCGCTGCCGAGGCCCTGCCCGACGACGCGTCATTGCCGCCGTCGGTTCGCGGCGCCGCCTATGTCTCGCTGGCGCTCTGGATCGGTGTCGTCGCACTCGGCCGCTTTATTGCCTACGTGTGATGGGCCTGCGTGTGATGGGCCTACGTGTGATCGCGAAGCCCTGCACGCTCGCGGTCGATCGCGAGCGCGCCGGCCTTGATGCGCGGGATCAACTCGCGGCCGAACCCGGTGGTGTCGGCGACCGGCTCGAAGCCGCGGATCAGGAACGAGTCGATGCCGAGCCGATAGTAGGCGAGAATCGCATCGGCAACCTGTTGCGGCGTTCCGACGAGGCAGGAGGTATTGCCGAGCGCGCCCGTCGCCCGCGTGATGCCCATCCACAGCCGGTCGTCGTGCACGTCGCGCTCGAGCGCGAAGCCGAATTGGCGCCGGCCGGCGTTGTCGACGGGAGTTCTTGCTTGCGGGGATGTTCCTGCGCCTCCGGATGCCCACTTCGCATCCGGCGCGGCACCCGCTTGCGCATCCATCGGCGCCTCCTGGCGTGCCCAGCCGAGTTTGCCGCTCATCGCCGCGAGATACCGGTGCGCCTTGTCCCATGCCGCGCCCTCGGTCTTGGCGATGATCGGACGCACCGACATGTTGAAGCCGACCGTGCGGCCGTGCGCCGCTGCTCGCGCGCGGAACTCGGCGATGCGCTCGGCCGTGGTTCTGAGCGGCTCGGCGTAGATCGCGAACACGTCGCACTCGGCCGCCCCCATCGCGAGCGCGCCGTCCGACGCGCCGCCGAACATGATCAAGGGGGCCGGCTGTTGCAGCGGGCGTACGTCGGAATGCGCGCCGCGCAACCGGTAGAACGCGCCGTCGAAGTCGAACGGCGTCGTTTGCGCCCAGGTGCGCTTGACGAGGTGCAGGTATTCTCGCGCGCGGGCGTAGCGCTCCGCCTTCGGTGAGAAATCGCCGTCGCCCTGCTGCTCGGCGTCGGTCTTGCCGGTGATGATGTGCAGCGCGACGCGTCCGCCGGTCAGGTGATCGAAGGTCGCAACCTTGCGCGCAAACAGCGTCGGCGACACGAAGCCCGGCCGGTGCGCGATCAGGAAGGACAGTTGCTCGGTATGCGCCGCGGCATGCATGGCGACGAGGAAGCCCTCGGCCGACGACGACGAATAGCCGACGAGCGCCATGTCGAAGCCTGCGGCCTCGTGCGCCTTGGCGAACTCGACGACGAACGGCGGCGATACGCAGCCTTCGATGACGAGCAGCGTCGCCTCGCGGGCGGGCGGCGTGACGCCGATCATGCCGATGATGCGTGCTGGCATGGACGTGATCCTGCGGTGCTAACGATGCATCTGAGCGAAGCTACCACGAAGGAGCCACATGGCTGCAAATCAGATCAGGCTCCGACTGCGGCCGCTCTCGTTCGAGCCCCGATTTCAATCGGAAGACCAGGCGATTCCTTGCAGTCAGGGTTAATCGACGCCAGGGCCTTCAGCTGTGGTCTACGCGCATTAATCATGGGGTTGGCTAGGGGTACCCTCGAGCGGTTGGTAAACGCGCTTCCTGGGCCATCTGGAGCCTTTCTGGAGGGCCTCATGGGGCCGAGATCAGCGTCGCGCCGCGGGCAACGTCGTTTCCGCGATTTTGCCTCTCCCTGATCGAGCCACGCCCACATCAGGACGCAGCTGTCGTCGAAGCGGGAGCTATGCTGGCTGCATATGCATCGGCGGGATCCGACAGTGCCGCTGCCGTCGCGCCATCGCCGGCATGCTCGGCAAAGCGCGCGAGCATCGGCACCGCGACGATGCGGCCATCGCGTCGGAAAGCGGGAAGGCCGCGCATGGCGGCTGCCGGCAGGGCGATCGCCGCAAGGCTCGGGTGCGTGCGCGCGAGGCTCGTCCAGTCGTCGCCGAGCGGGCCGACCTCGACGGCCGCCTCACCGTGTGCTGCGAGGCTGACCCGAATGCGCGCATCCCACAGCGCCGACTGACCCGGCGCGAGGGTGAGGGTCGGCAGGCCATCGCCGCGATCGGGCTCGCGGTAGATCAGGACGCGGTCGCCGGCGGTGGTCGCGCGCCTCTCGACGATGGTGCCGCCGAGCGTGAAGGCGGGCACAAGCGCGGCACGGGATCGGAACAGCCGAGCATGCGCGTCCTCGATCGCCGAGAGCGATGGCCGTTCGGAGGCGCCACGTATACGGTCGATCAGGCGGCGCAGCAGCCGCACGCCGATCTCGTCAGGCTCGCCGGTGACGCCAGCGTGGTCGATCTCCTCTACGACCTCGAGCCGCTGTCGGACGGCACTCGCCTCCAAGCGGTCGGCGGCGGTCTCGAGCGCCGACTTCGCCGCTTGCATGCGCCGGGCCGTCCGCGCGAGCGCTGCGCGCGTGAGGCCGAGCGGTTCGAGCAAGGCCAGGGCTTTCCGCACACGAACCCGCTCGAAGCGGTCGTCGGAATTGCTCGGGTCGTCGAGGAACGCGATGCCGGCTGCCTGCAGTGTGGCGACGAGCCGGGCGCGTGGCACGACGAGCAGTGGTCGCAGCACGTGAGCCGCTCGCGATGTTCCGTCCGGTGCGCCGTGCGTGATGTGGCCCGTCAATGGAATGGCGGCGAGACCGTCGACGCCGCTGCCGCGCGCGAGCCGCATGAGCAGTGTCTCGGCCTGATCGTCGGCGGTGTGCGCCGTGACGATGGCCGCTGGCGCGCCGCCGCCAGCGTGCTCGACTGCTGCGTCGATGAGCAGCCGGTAGCGGGCCTCGCGTGCCGCCGCCTGGATGCCGGTCGCGGGCTTGTCACCGATCCAGCGCAGTGTGCGATGCGCAAGGCCCATCTCGCGGGATAGCCGCGCGACGTGCAGGACTTCGGCTGCGGAGGCAGCCCGCAAGCCATGGTCGATGGTGACGACGAGGATCGCGGGGCGAATCGCATCGAGGCGTCGTTCGGCCCAGCGGGCCGTGAGATGCATCAGGGCTGTGCTGTCGGCGCCGCCAGATACGGCGAGCACCACGTGAGGAAAGTTCGCGAGCGGGGCGAGCAGCGCATCCGCCTCGGCGGGCGTGATGGGGTGCGCGATGGGCTCGCCGCCCGTCACCTCACGGGCACCCGACGCGCTGCTTCAGCGCCCGGGCCTTCGTCCTGACGTCGGCGACCGCATTGGGGTGCTTGGTCTCGAGTTCGGCGAACAGCTGGCAGTCCTTCTGGCCGAGCTGCTCGAGCGACAGCGCGAGCTTCAGGATGCTGTTGGGCACTTTGGCGCTGGCCTTGTGCTGCTCGATCACCTTGAGGAACGCCTGTCCCGCCGGTTTGAAGCGGCGCTGCACGTAAAGCGTTTCGCCGAGCCAGTACTGCGCATCGGCGGTCAGACGATCGGACGGATGGCGGCGCAGGAACTCCTCGAACGTGACCTCGGCGGCGCCGTAGTCCTGCTGCAGCAGATAGCCATAGGCAGTCTCGTAGAGCTCCTTGGGCGATCCGGCCTGCGCTGCGGCGGGCGGTAGCGGCTGGGCGGGCGCGCCCGGCGCCAGATCAGGCTCGAGGATGCGGCCGATGGCGTCGCCCTGGCGCGGCGGTGTGACCGGGCGCGCGGGGCCGGCATCGGTGCGCGGACCCGCGAGCGAAGCCTCGCGCTGGGGAACGGGGGAGGCGACGGGTGGCGCTTCGCCACGCTGCGGGGGGCCCATGCGGCGCAGCTGTTCAGCCATCTGCTCGACCTGTGCGGTGAGCGCGCGAATTTGAGTCTCGAGGCTGTCGACGCGGGCCTGGTCGACGCCGCTACCGTTGTTGCGCACCGGAGCAGCCGCACCACCCCCCGACGACTTGCCGCCGAGCGATTCGAGCGTGCCGATCGTCACCTGCATGTCGGCGAGCTGCTCTTCGAGTTGCTCGACGCGCTGGCGCAGCGCGGCTTCGCCAGCGGGGGCTGGGCGCTGGGCAGCATCGTCCTTCGGCGCGCTGGGCGCCGGCGCTGGGCGCGTTTGGGTCTTGGGCTGCGCCTGCGGTTTGGCGGCCGGCGGGCGCGGCTCGGTGGCCCAAGGGGCCTGCTGGGCGATAGCCGGTGCCGCGGTGAGTGTCGGTACAAGCAGCGCGACGGCCAACGAAACGCGCAAGCGTGCCGTCATTCCGTTGTTGTGCTGCCTGCTGCTTCGCTGCGTCGCCGCCATCGGCTCACCCCTTCAATGGGCCACCCGAGGGCCGCCCCTGATTCCCTGTTTGCGCCGCCTCACGGCCGACGCTGCGCAGCCGCCTGCTCGCCATCACCAATCATCGTCACCACGCGCCGGTTCTGTGCCGAGCAGCCAGGCTCGGTGCACGTCGCCACCGGTTGCTCGCGCCCGAGCGGCATCACACGAATGCGCGTCTCGTCGATACCTTCGGCGATGAGGCGCGCCTTGACGGCCTCGCCGCGTCGAATCGACAAATCTTCGTTTGACTCCTTGCCACCGCGATCATCGGCATGGGCGACGATCGTCACCGGCACCTGTGGAAAACGCTTGAGCCAGTCGGACTGGGCCGACAGCACGGCGCGGGCACGGGAGCCGATGTCGGTGCTGCCGTCGCTGAAGAAGATTCGGTCGCCGGTACTGGCCTTGAAGTCCTGGGCCAGCGCGCGGGCGCGGCGCACCTCGGTGCTCCACGATTGGCTGGCAGGTGCTGGCCGCTCGATCTGATCTGGCACCCGCTGATCTGGCACCCGCTGAGGTTCCGGGCGGGCGATGACGGGGGGCGGGGGCGGCGCGATCGGGGTGGCAGCGGGGCGGGCGCCGCTGTCCTGCAGCCGGCCGAGCATCCGACGGCCCTCGGCTGCAGCGTCGGAATCGGGATGGCGGTCGTTCAGGATCTGGAGTTGGCGTTCTGCGGTCGAAATGTCACCGCGCGTCAGGCTTTGGCGCACGACGTCGAGCATCCGCTGCGCCTCGGCCTCGCGATCGCGAGGCGCGCGGACGAGATGGCGATGCGTTGGCTCGAAGATCAGGGGGGACGTCACGAGGCCCCGCCCTGGACCCGAGGCCGGCGCCGGCGGCGGGCTCCACAGCGCCAAGACAACGGCGGCGGCGGCGGCCCACGCGGCGCGGGACGCCGCGCCGGTCGCACGGCGAGGCGTTCTATTATCGGCGGTGTAGTCGGGTGACATCGGAGCGCGGCCCCTTGCGTGTCGATGACGTGGCCCCGTGTCCCCGAAAAATCAGGCGGATTTACGATGCCTCGGTTCCGCTGCGAGAAGACCCGGCAGGGAGAAACGAGGGGGCACCTGAGGGCAGTCGGTCCTGGACTGGGGCTTTGGGTCAGTTGTTCGAGACGCGACTGTTCAGCACGGTCTGCGCGCGGCGGTTTTGCGACCAGCACGAGATGTCGTTGCACACCGCAACGGGGCGTTCCTTGCCATAGGAAATCGTGCGAATACGGGCAGCTTGAATGCCGCTGCGGGCGAGGAACGCCTTCACCGCCTCCGCGCGCTTGGCGCCCAGGCCGATGTTGTACTCCCGCGTGCCGCGCTCGTCGGCGTGGCCTTCGACGGTGATCGTGTACTGCGAGTACTGTTGCAGCCAGCGGGCCTGGTTTGCGACCGTCTGCTGGGCTTCCGGCGACAGGTCCACGCTATCGGTCGAGAAATAGACGATATCGCCGACGTTCTGGCTGAAATCGCGGGCTGAGCCCGGTGTTGCAGGCGGGCCACCACGACCACCACCCGGCCCGAGCAGCGACTGATCGCCGGCTTTCGGGTTCTGGTTGGCGCAGGCGGCAAGCGTCAGCGCGAGGGCGGCGATCATGCCGGCCTTGGCGAAGCTGCCGAGTTTGGAACTCAACGCCATCAATCCCTCCTTGTGCAGTCCCCGGGCCACCGCCAGGGGCCGCATGCCGGCTGCGAGCCGAGCGTCCCGCAGGTAGCGCGGACCCGGCGCGAAACTAAGGCGGCGGACCCGGCGCGAAACTAAGGTGGCCAACAGGCCGCCGCTGTTTTCCGCACACTCGTCACTCGGCGAGTCGGCGGCAAGCAGTGATTCTCACTTTCCAGAGCCCAGTGCAGAGCCGTGAAGCAGCGCAATGAGAAACCGCCCGGCAGCATGTGCTGACCAGGCGGCTTCCGAACTCAAGACGCTTGCGACCGGAGTAGTCGCAGTACTTGTACGGCGGCTCAGCGAGCCACCTGCTCCTGCGCCACATCGGCACCAAGCTTCATCGGCTTGTGCTCGACTTCCTTACGGCATGCGCCGATAGCGACTGCCGCGATCACCGTGACAAGAACGATAGCGCCCTTCATGGTAGTCTCTCCTTAGTCCCTGGGATGGTCGTGTCTACTCGCTTTTACCGAGCGACCTGGCCAGCAACCGGGACGTCCGCGCCGAGCTTCATCGGCGAATGCGGAACCTCACGGCGGCACGCGCCAACGGCCACTGTCGCAATGATCGTCGCGAGGACGACCGTGCTCTTCACAAGCTTCATGTCTCTCTCCTAGTCTTGAATAGGCAATCGCCATCAAGTGGGTACCGATCAAGGCCGGTCAGATCAAGAACTGTGGCAGTCATCCCCAGCTTTTCCACCTCAAGAGGTGCGAAAATGCCACGCGATTGCCACGATGCTGCACACAGTTTTTCGGGCATCCGTGGTCCGCACCGCGCGGTGTTCCGCGGCAGTCTGATGGGGACTTCGAACCGCAGCGAACCGGCAAGTGGAGCAGGTGGCGGCCGTCGTTGCAGATCAAGCTACGAGCCGGTCTACTTCAGGAGTGGCGACCAGGCAGGATCGGACGCGAAGGCAGGCGTCTTGATCACCCGCTCGTTGCGACCCGTCAGGTCGATGGAGAACAGCCGCGGGCCGCCACCGGCACCCGGTGACTCTCTGAAAAACATGAGAAATCGGCCGTTTGGCGCCCACGTCGGACCTTCGTTGTGGAAGCCATCGGTGAGCACGCGTTCTCCCGACCCGTCGGTGCGCATGACGCCGATCAGGAACTTTCCCGATGCCTGCTTGGTGAAGGCGATGTAGTCGCCGCGCGGCGACCAGACGGGTGTCGAGTATCGCCCATCGCCGTTGCAGATGCGCCGCGAGCCGGTGCCGTCGGCGCCCATCACGTAGAGCTGCTGGTTGCCGCCGCGGTCGGACTCGAGCACGATCTGGCGGCCGTCCGGCGCATAGCAAGGGCCGGTGTCGATACCCTGGCCGTCGGTCAGGCGGCGCATCTGGCGGCTTCTGAGATCCATTTCGAGGATCGCCGAGTTGCCGGCCTGGCCGGCGCTCATGATGATTCGCTGCCCGTCAGGTGAGAATCGGGGCGCGAAGGTCATGCCGGGCACGTCGCCGACGACCTCGCGCTTGCCGGTCTCGATATTCATGATCAAGACGCGCGGCTGGTCGCGCGCGTAGCTCATGTAGGTGATTTCCTGGCTGTTGGGACTGAAGCGGGGGGTGAGCACCAGCTCCTGGCCCTGGGACAGCAGCCGCACGTTGGCGCCGTCTTGATCCATGATAGCGAGGCGCTTGACCCGCTTGTCCTTGGCGCCGGTCTCGTCGATGAACACGACGCGGGTGTCGAAGTAGCCGCGTTCGAGCGTCAACTTCTCCCAGGCTTGGTCGGCGATGATGTGCCCGACCCGGCGCCAGTTGGCACCCGCGGTGATGAACTGCTGGCCGGCCAGTGGCTTGCCGAGCACGGTGTCCCATAGCCGGAACTGCGCCTGTATCCGGCCATCGGGCAGTTTGGTCACGCGACCGACCACCAGCGCCTCGGCGCCAATGCTCTTCCAGTCGTTGAACCGGGGCGTGGCGTTGAGATCGCCAATCTTCTCGATGAAGGTGCGCTGATCGAGCGGCTGGAACAGCCCCGAACTCTGCAGGTCGGCTTCGATGATGCGGGTGATCTCCTGCGCCAGGCGCGGGTCGTCGCCCAGGAATGGCGCGATGGCGATCGGGCGGGGGCGGAGATTGGCGTCGCGCACGGTGCCCGAGAGGCCGCCGCTATCCTGTGCGCGGACGCCCGTGACGCCGATGGTCAGCGCGCCTGCGCCGAGCCCGGAAAGCAGCGTGCGACGGGAGAAGCGATCGGTCATGGGCAGGCTTCAACCGTTCTGTTCGTGGGCGACGCAACGCTTTTCCGCCACGAATCGCACCATTTCAAGGCCGAATCGCTTGCGCGCTACTGGAACATCTCGCGCGGATCGAAGTCGAGCGTCACCAGGCGCCACATGCTGTATTTGTCTGGTGGGAGCTGAAACGGCTGGCATTTCAGCACGGCGGCGGTCGCGGCATCGGCGGCGAGCTGGAATTGCTGGGATCCTTGCGCGTTGAGCACGCGCGGCTGCCCCCGGACGCTGCCGTCGGGATTGAGTTCGAATTGAACTTTCGGCACCTGGCTGCTCGCAAGCTCGCCGCCGGCCTGGATATTCCAGCAACCCCTGTCTTTGATGCGGCCGACGATCATGGCGAGCAACGCCGACCGCTCGTTGGCGGCGTTGGCTGCGTCTCGTCCGTCCTTGGCGCCCTTGACCGGGCCTTTGTCCTTGGTCGGTGGGCCGGGCGGAGCGGCGGCGGGCGCCTGTTTCTGGTCGGGTGATTTGTCGAGGAGCGCCGACAGCCGGTCGGTGTCGAGCGGTTTCTGCTTTTCCCTCTCCTTGGCGATGCGGTCCGCTTTTTCTTTGGCGATGCGGTCGGCGCGATCTTTCGCGGCCTTGTCGGACTTCTCCTTGGCGACGCGGTCCGCGCGATCCTTGGCGGCCTTCGCCGCCTTAGCATCAGCTTCCGCCTTCTTGATCTGGGCTTCGAGGCGGCGCTTGTCCTCTTCGGCCTGCTGCAGAGCGAGCTCGGCGAGCTTCTGGTCGAGGGCGGCCTTGTCGGGCGGCGGCGGCTCGGCCTTGGGCTCCACCTTGGGCTCGGAGGGCGGTTCCGGCGGCTTCACGGGCTCGGTCGGTGGAGGCGGCGGTGCGGCCTCGGGCGGCGGCGTCGCGGCAACCGGTTTCGGCTTGGGCTTTGGGACTTCTTTGACCGGCTTGTCCTCGGACGGGCTTTCGTTGGGCGCGGCGGTGTCGAGCTTGGC
>JANOJW010000687.1:0-4508 GCA_031418955.1 Hyphomicrobiales bacterium
CAGTCGGGCAAAGAAGGCGGCGCGGCGGGGTCCGGTGTTCATAACCGATCGAGGCGCGCCATCGCATGTCTTGCTGAGCATCGAGGAGTACCAAAAGCTCACCGGCGGACAGATGACGCTGGCCCAGGCGGTCGAGCAGTCCGGCGCCGCCGCCGACTTCGAGTTCGAGCCGCCGCGTTCGGGTCGACTCTATCGAGCGGCGGACGTCGAGTGACATTTCTCCTCGACACCAACATCATCTCCGAGCTGCGCCGGCGCAGCAGAGCCGATCGTGGACTTCTGACCTGGGCCGATGTGACACCGGCTGCTCAGACCTTCCTGTAGGCGATTACAGTTCTGGAGATCGAACTCGGGGCTTTGCAGAAGGCCCGCAAGGACAAAGCCCAAGGCGCGGTGCTGCGAAACTGGATCGACCAGCAGATCTTGCCGCACTTCTACGGCCGCATCCTTCCCGTCGACGTCGCGGTGGCCCAGGCCTGCGCGCGGCTGCACGTGCCGACCACCCGCTCGGAGCGTGACGCGCTGATTGCCGCGACCGCTCTCGTTCATTCCATGACAGTCGTCACCCGGAACTCGGATGACTTCAAGATGGACGGGGTGCGCGTGCTGAACCCGTGGCAATAAAGGCGAGATAGGGGAAGTTGTTCACGACTCAACGTGCGGCTTGAAGAAGGGCTCGACTTTGCCCTTCAGCTTCAAGAGGATCGGGTTGCCGCGGCGGTCTCGCGATTTGCCGGCAGCGACTTTGATCCAGCCTTCGCTGATGCAGTATTCCTCGACATTGGTCTTCTCGGCGCCGTTGAAATGGATGCCGATCTCCTGCTCGAGCACCTTCGCATCGTAGAAGGGGCTCTCGGGGTTCGTGCTCAGGCGGTCGGGGAGGGGTGCATCGCTCATGCTGCCTGCCTAGCGGGCGGGCCCTTCCCGGGCAAGCCTCATCATTGCACCCTCACATCGTCGCGCCGATGACCCAGGGCACGTACTCGGCGTCGCCGTAGCCCAACTGCTCGGACTTGGTCTTCTCGCCCGATGCGATCCGCAGCATCAGCTCGAAGATCTCCTGCCCCTTGGCCTCGATCGTCACGCCGTCGATGATGTCGCCGCAGTTGATGTCCATGTCGTCGATCATGTGGCGGTAGATCTCGGAGTTGGTGGCGAGCTTGAACGAGGGCGTCGGCTTGCATCCGTAAGCCGAGCCCCGGCCCGTGGTGAAGGCCAGCACATTGCACCCCCCCGCAACCTGTCCGGTGGCGGCGACCGGATCGTAGCCGGGCGTGTCCATGTAGACGAAGCCCTTCTCGGTGATCGGCTCGGCGTAGTGGTAGACGGCGTTGAGCGTCGTCGTGCCGCCCTTGGCGGCAGCTCCCAGCGACTTCTCGAGGATGGTGGTGAGGCCGCCGAGCTTGTTGCCGGGTGAGGGGTTGTTGTCCATGCTCATGCGGGCGCGCTGGGTGTAGTCTTCCCACCACTTGATGATCGCGACGAGCTTTTCGCCGACCGGTTTGCTGCGCGCGCGGCGAGTCAACAGGTGCTCGGCCCCGTAGATCTCCGGGGTCTCCGACAGCACCGCCGTGCCGCCGTGCTTGACCAGGATATCGACGGCGTGTCCCAGCGCCACGTTGGCGGTGATGCCGGAATAGCCGTCCGAGCCCCCGCACTGCAGCGCCAGCATCAGCTCGGACGCTGGCACCGTCTCGCGTTTCGCGCGCCCGGCGATCGGCAGCATGTTACGCACCGCCTCGACGCCGGCTGCAATCGTCTTCTTGGTGCCGCCGGTGTCCTGGATGGTCATGGTCCGGAAGGTGTCGCTCTCGACTAGGCCGTAGGCGTCCTTCATGCGCTGGATCTGGAAGCCCTCACAACCCAGGCCCACCACCACCACGCCCGCCATGTTGGGATTGGTCGCATATCCCCATGTCGTACGCTTCAGCACCTCGAAGGTCTCGCCCTCGCTGTCGATGCCGCAGCCCGTGGAGTGCACCAGCGGAATGACGCCGTCGATGTCGGCATGGTCGCGCAGCATGTCGGAGCGGTTGACGGCGTCGGCGATGAAGCGCGCGACGGTCGCTGAGCAGTTCACCGACGTGATGATGCCGATGTAGTTGCGCGTGCCGACCTTGCCGTTCTGGCGGCGAAAGCCCTGGAACGTCGCCTGGCTTGCAATGGGGAGGATCTCCTCGTTGCGCGCGTCCCGGGCGAAGGCGTAGTCGCGCTCGAAGGCGGCGAAGGCGCAGTTGTGGGTGTGGATGTGGACCCCCGGCGCGATGTCCTCCGACGCGAAGCCGATGATCTGGCCGAATTTCAGCACGGGCTCGCCCTTGGCGACCGAGGCGGCTGCCATCTTGTGGCCCCTCGGGATGCGCACGGCGGCCTTGACGCCGCGCGCCGAGACGCCTTGCAGAATGGCGTCGACCGCGACGATCACGTTGTCCTTGGGATTGAGCGACAGGGTGCGCGGCGAAGCTTGCGTCGTGGTCATGGTCGGGTTCCCCGTTGTGGGACTGAGGCGCAGTCGGACTTGCGCGGGCAGATGTTTTGCGTCTGCTATATTCCCGACTGGCCGGTGGCTGGCAATCGACAAGTCCATAGCTTTGAGGCGGGTTCCCCATGACGGCGGTTCTGGAACGCATTCCGAGCACCGATCTTGATCCCTACGGCGCGGCATTCTTCGCAGACCCTTATCCGCATCACGAGATGCTGCGCGCGCTGGGGCCCGTGTTCCGTCTCGAGCGCTATGGCGTTTACGGCATGGCGCGGCACGCCGAGGTCCATGCCGCCCTCAACGACTGGCAGACGTTCATCTCGGGCGCAGGCGCCGGCATCCAGAACCTTCAACGCGAGAAGGCCTGGCGCCCCCAGAGCATCGTGCTCGAGGCCGATCCGCCGCTGCACGACCAGACACGGGGGTGTCTGAGCCGCGTGCTCTCCGGGCCAGCCGTGCGCCGCTTGCGCGATGCTTTCGAGTCGGAAGCCGAGCGGTTGGTCGGTGACCTCGTCGCGCGCGGGCGTTTCGATGCGGTTGCCGAACTCGCCGTTCCCTACCCGCTGAAGGTGATGGGCGATGCGGTCGGCGTGCCCGACGAGGGCCGCGAGTGCCTGCTGCCGTTCTCCAACATGCTGTTCAACTCGTTTGGACCCGACAACGCCGTGTTCCGACAGTCGATCGCGGCAGCCCAGGGCGTGCTCACGGAGCTGTTCGCGCAGTGTGAGCGCAGCGCCTTGAAGCCCGGCGGTTTCGGCGAGCAGATCTATCAAGCCGCCGACGAGGGCCGCATCACGCACGAGCAGGCGCCCGCGCTCGTGCGCTCGATCCTGTCGGCGGGCTTCGATACGACGGTGAACGGGCTCGGCAACGCCATCTACGGCTTTGCGACGCATCGCCAAGAATGGCAGCGGCTGCGCGATGATCTAAAGCTCGCACGGTCCGCCTTCGACGAGGTGCTGCGCTGGGAGACGCCGGTGCAGACATTCTTTCGCACCACGTCGCGGCCGGTTGAGATTGGCGGCGCAACGATCCCCGCCGACGCTAAAGTGCTGCTGTTTCTCGCCGCGGCCAATCGCGATCCGCTGCGTTGGGAACGGCCCGATCAACTCGACATCGGACGCAACACGGCCGGCCACGTGGCGCTGGGCCAGGGCATCCATGTCTGCGTCGGGCAGATGATCGCGCGGCTCGAGGCGGAGGTTGTTTTTCAGGCTTTTGCCAGGCGCGTGCGCGGCTTCGAGCTCGACGGCGAGCCGACGCGGCGGCCCAACAACACGCTGCGCGGATTTGCGACGCTGCCGGTACGGGTCGTCGTGTAGGGATGGCGGCTGCGAGGCGGGCAATGCTGTGGTAGTGTCGGCCGTGGAGATGCCGTGGAGAAAGGTCGGATGGCGGACACTGCGCAGAAACTTATGACCATCGAGGAGTTCTTCGTCTGGCAGCAGGGCCAGGAGGAGCGCTTCGAACTCGTGGACGGCGAACCGGTCAAGCTGATGACGGGGGCGAGCGAGGTTCACGATGTCGTCGTGCTCAATATCGCCTCGTCCCTGCACGGACAGCTCCGCGGCAAACCATGCCGCGCCGCCACCGCCGATCTCGCCGTCCGCACCAAGATCCGCTCGCTGCGTCGCGCAGACGTGTTGGTGACCTGCGATGGAGATCCCCCGCGTGCGGACTCGTACGCCGCGCGTAATCCGCGCATGGTGGTCGAAGTGCTCTCGCCGTCGAACCACGGCTCAACCTGGGATCGCAAACTCAAGGAATATCGGCGTCTGTCCGGGCTCGTCTACATTCTGATCGTCGACCCGCAAGCCGAGCAGGCGATCTTCCTGCGCAAGGCCGGGGAGCAGTGGCAGCACGAGGACTATGATGGCCGTGACGGCGTCATCGCGCTGCCGGACATCGAGTGCCTGCTCGCGATGGCCGACGTCTACGACGGGCTGCCGCCGCCCGCCGGCGCCTGATCAGTGAGGATCGTGCAGCAGCAAGACCGCCCGCCGCGCCTCGTCGATGGCGTCATCGA
>JANOJW010000688.1:0-4631 GCA_031418955.1 Hyphomicrobiales bacterium
CTGCGGCGCTGGTCGCCGTTACGGTCGTCGGCGTGTAGGTCGCCATTCCCGATGTTTCGTCCGCGGTCGCGATCGCCGCGCTCCCGTCCACGCCGGCCGCGGCGCTGCGCGCGCTCTTCGGCTTCGGCTTCCTCACGCGCCTCCTCGCGGGCTTCCTCCTGCTTCAGGGCCTCGCGGTCGGCGACCGGGATCTGGTAGTAGTCGGGATGGATCTCGCTGAAGGCGAGGAAGCCGTGCCGGTTGCCGCCGTACTCGACGAAGGCAGCCTGCAGCGAGGGCTCGACCCGCGTGATCTTGGCCAGATAGACGTTGCCGCGCAGCAGCTTGCGGGACGCTGATTCGAAGTCGAACTCCTCTACGCGGCCGTTCTTGAGCACCACGACCCGAGTTTCCTCCGGGTGCGAGGCGTCGATGAGCATCTTATTCGTGCGATCCATGGAGTGTGATCCTTGTCGCGCGCTTGGGCGAGGCCGGGAGACCCGGACAGGCGACCTGGCCCTGTGGGCCGGCTCACCGAGGGGCGCGCTGTGTGGTGATGACAGATGAGATGGCTGGCAGCGCCTGCGCCTGGAATGTGCAGCGGCCCGGCGCACGCCTCGCCAGCCGGACGGTCAGGTCCGGTTAGGCGCTGCAGATGTGGGCTCGCGGTGCGCATGATCCTGAGAGGGCTGGCAATCCTGTGACGTGGGACCTGTGACGTGATCGCTCCGGTGACGACCGCCGAAACCGGCATCGACCGAAGCCGTGCGTCCGAACGCGGCCCATCTCTCCTCGAACT
The DNA here is from genome assembly GCA_031418955.1 of Hyphomicrobiales bacterium. Taxonomy (GTDB): domain Bacteria; phylum Pseudomonadota; class Alphaproteobacteria; order Rhizobiales; family Hyphomicrobiaceae. Next base: position 779 of record JANOJW010000688.1, read on the forward strand.
CGGTCGGCATCAACAGTCGACCTGCGGCAGCCGGGACTGCGCATATCCTCGAGGGGTGGTGGTCCGGCAACTTCCATCCGTCCCGTCGACCGCGGCCACCGACGATGATCGTCGGCTTGTGACGGGACCGGCTCCTCTCCGGGGCGGCTCCGCGTCTTCGGCGCTGATGGCGGGACTGATGTCTCGATGCGACGCGAGAGAACTTTACGGTGAGAGACCGACCGAGGCAAGACCGTTACACTTGGCTCCGCGAATCAACCCTCAGTCAGCGACATTAGCGTGCCATCCGACAAACATCTGGTAAATATGCGTGCGAATTCAGGTGGTAGCCGACGGATCGCAGGGCAAGGCAACGACGAGGACAGGGGCTTGGGGCTGGCTTGGCAAGCAGCGAAGAGGGGGCAAACGGGGCTCTCGAGTACCGCCTTGGCAGTCTTGTGCCTGCCGCTGCTGGTCTTTTCCACTGCGACGCAGTCGCAGCAGACGCCGCCCGCCGTGCCACAGGTGGGCTGGGGAGCGGTGGTGGCTCCCCCAGCCAAGCCGAAACCCAAAGCCACGGCCAAGAGTCCAGACCAACCGCCTGGCGAGCCGGCTTTGTCGACTGAGCCTGTACCCGCGCCCGTTTCCAGTGTTCAGTCTCGCGCCGTCGACCTCGCTGGCGACAAGAGCCGCACGCGACTGAGTTTCGACGTGTCGGCCCCGCTGCAGGTGGCCATCTACCGCTTGTCGGAGCCTTACCGCGTCATCGTCGATCTCGCGGCGGTCGAGTTCGCGCTGCCACCGGGCACCGGGCGTCAGGGGCGCGGGCTCGTCACGGCCTTCCGCTATGGCCTGATCGCCGAGGGGCGGTCCCGCATCGTCATCGATACGGCGGGCCCCGTTCGCGTCGAGAGCGCCAAGGTGTCGCCGGCAGCCGGCGGTCGCCATGCGTTGGTGATCGAGCTGGCTCCGACCTCGGCGACCGAGCTTGCCGCTGAGGAGCTGGCCACCGCCGCCTCCGTCGCCAGCCCCGACCCGACTTTGCGGACCCAAGCGCCCCCGACCAAGCGTGCCCCCAAGCGTGAGCGGCCGGTCATCGTCATCGATCCGGGGCATGGCGGCATCGATTCCGGCGCCCAAGGCGCGCTCGGTCTCGAGAAGGATCTCGTGCTCGCCGTCGCCCAGGAGATGCGCCGCGCGCTCCTTGCGACACGCCGCTACGACGTCGTCATGACACGCGCGACCGATGTGTTCGTCTCGCTCGATCAACGGGTTCGCGTCTCGATGCAGCACCAGGCCGACCTGTTCGTCTCGGTGCATGCCGACAGCCTCGCCGCCCGCGAGCTCGCCCAAAGCATCCGCGGCGCCACGCTCTACGTGCTGTCGGAGAAGGCCTCCGACGACCGCGCCCGGCGCATGGCCGAGAAGGAGAACGCGGCGGACCTCGTCGCCGGCCTGCCGGTGGTGGCGAAGGCAGGCGACGCGCAGGTTCGGGACATCCTGATCGACCTGATGCGGCGGGAATCAGCGACCATGTCGAGCCTGTTACGCACCTCACTGATCGCCCAGATGCGCCCGCGGGTGGCTCTCGCCAAGGAGCCGGCGCGCGCAGCCCCCTTCAAGGTGCTCCGCCAACCAGGCTCGCCAGCGGTGCTGATCGAGCTCGGCTACATCTCCAACGCCGAGGACGAGAAGCTGATGCGCAGCGGCGCCTGGCAGAAGAGCGTGGCGGAGGCCGTCACGTATGCCGTCAACGAGCATTTCCGCCGGCAGGGCGCGCGGCAGCCGTGAGAGTTCGGGCACAAAAGCTGTTGTTGAACAGCGTAATTGCGGCGCGAAGCTGCCACATTCCGCGCTAGAGTGACGGCAGCTAGTGTCGGGGTCGCGGGTGCTGAATCCGTCGACCCATGCGTCGCGTGCCGTCTGTGCCGAGTGTGGGCGCGCCTGCGACCAGAACGGACCATCTAATGAGACCGCCTCCGCCAACCTTGCCGCCGCCGCTGCCGCCGAAGTTGCGCAAGCGCCGTCGCCGTAGCTGGATCGTCAGCTCGCTCGGCTTCCTGTTCGGATCGGCCGTGGTGCTGTTTCTCGCCGGCTCGGCGGTTGCCGGCTATCTGCTCTGGCACGCCTCGAAGGATCTGCCGAGCTACGACAGCCTTGCGAAGTACGCGCCGCCGGTGATGACGCGCATTCATGCCAACGACGGCGCACTGATCGCGGAGTACGCGCGCGAGCGGCGCATCTTCGTGCCGATCAACACGGTGCCCAAGCCGGTCATCCAAGCGTTCCTGTCGGCCGAGGACAAGCGCTTCTACGAGCACAGCGGCCTCGATTTTACCGGTATTGCGCGCGCCGCGATCAAGTACGTCGAGATCAAGATCAAAGGCGGCGGTGGCCTGCAAGGGGCCTCCACGATCACGCAGCAGGTCGCCAAGAACATGCTGCTGGACAATCAGAAGACATTCGACCGCAAGCTGCGCGAGGCGATCCTGGCGCTGCGCATCGAGCGCGCCTACTCGAAGGACAAGATCCTCGAGCTTTATCTCAACGAGATCTATTTCGGCATCGGCTCCTATGGCATCGCTGCGGCAGCGTTGAACTACTTCGGCAAGGAGCTCGAGGAGTTGACGCACGAGGAGGCGGCCTATCTCGCCGCGCTGCCCAAGGCGCCGAACAATTACCATCCCACGCGGGACGAGAAGACCAAGTCGCGCGCACTCGAGCGACGCAATTGGGTCCTCGACCAGATGGTCGAGAACAAGTACCTCAAAGCCGAAGACTCGAAGGCGGCGAAGGCCAAGCCGCTCGCCGTTCGCCTGCGCACGTTCGGCACCCAGATCCAGGCTGCCGACTATTTCGCCGAGGAAGTCCGCCGCACGCTCGTCTCGCAGTTCGGCGAGGACACGCTCTACGGCGGTGGCCTCTCCGTGCGCACCACGCTTGATCCGGCGCTGCAGAAGATGGCGCGGCGCGCGCTGATCGACGGACTGATCGGCTATGACCGGCTGCAGGGCTGGCGCGGGGTGCTGCAGAAGATCGAGATCGCCGGCGACTGGGGCGCGACGCTCGCCGCCAACGAGGTGCCGAGCGACATTGCGCCGTGGCGCATGGGCGTCGTGATCGAAGCGCAGCGCACCAAGGCCGTGGTTGGCCTGCGACCCTTGAAGAAGATCGACGGCACGCTCGCGACCGAGCGCGAGGCCGTCGAGATCCCCTACGAGGAAGTGCGTTGGGCCAACAAGAACCACGCGCGCAATCCGGTCGTTTCGGCGGTGCTCACGCCCGGCGACGTGATCTGGGTGTCGCCCAAGGACCCCAACAACGTCCAGGGCACCTGGACGCTGCAGCAGATCCCCGAGGTCGGCGGCGGCCTCGTCGTGCTCGATCCCCATACCGGCCGGGTGCTGGCGATCGTCGGCGGCTTCTCGTTCGCGATGAGCCAGTTCGACCGCGCTGCGCAAGCGAAGCGCCAGCCCGGCTCCTCGTTCAAGCCGTTCGTGTACGCGGCCGCGATGGACAACGGCTACAAGTCGACATCCGTCGTGCTCGATGCGCCCATCGAGATCGACCAGGGCCCGGGCAAGGACGTGTGGCGGCCCGAGAACTACAACAAGTCGAAGTCGATCGGTCCCGCCACTCTGCGCATCGGCATCGAGAAGTCGCGCAACCAGATGACCGTGCGCCTCGCTCAGGACATGGGCATGCCGCTGATCTCGGAGTACTCGCGCCGGTTCGGCATCTATGACGACCTGATGCCGGTGCTGTCGATGTCGCTGGGCGCCGGCGAGACGACGCTGCTGCGCTTGACGGCGGCCTACGCCATGCTCGCCAACGGCGGGCGGCATGTGAAGCCGACGCTGATCGATCGCATCCA
>JANOJW010000689.1:0-1945 GCA_031418955.1 Hyphomicrobiales bacterium
GCGACCGGCGAAACGCGCTGGCGCAACGCGGCGATGTACGGGTCCGCGATCACCGCGTCGAGGCCATCGGCGACGCCGGCCCGCCCGCGCAGGAACGCCACGGCGGTCCAATGATGCAGGCTCACCTGCGCTTCCATCTCGTCCTTCGGCTGCGGCCGGTTGCAGAGCGCCAGCGCGCCGGGCGAGGCACGCACATCGACCCGTGCGATGGATCGGCCATCGAGGCCGTGCGCGCGTCGCAACTGCAAGGCCGCGTCGATCAGCGGATTGATGACGATGCCGCACGGGAACGGCTTGTAGGTGTTGGCGAGGACCTCCCAGCGTTCCCCGAGCGCCTCAGTCAGATGGGGAAGGTGCGCGCTCGACGCGAAGCACTCGGCCATGCCGTAGCGCCCTTCCACGGCGCCCGCCGTTGCGGTGAACCCGGCCTCCGCCAGATACACTGCTCGCAGTCCCGTATGGCTCGCGTGCGCCGGCATCATCGCCGTGCACATCGAGCCGTGCAGCCGCCGGATGCCCGACGCCTGCGAAGCGGCAATGCCGATCGCGCGCTCGAGGCCGCTCGGATCGAGCCCGATCAGCCGCCCGGCCGCTGCCGCCGCCGCAGGGCCTGAGCAGATGCCCGTCTGCGACCACGCAATGACGCCCTCGGCAGGCGTCACCGACAGCGCCTTGCTCAGCCGGCAGGCGATCTCGATGCCGATCGCAAAGGCGTCGAGACAAGCCGCGCCCGACACCGGCTGGCGCTCGGCAACGGCGAGCACCGCGCCCATGATCGGCCCGGCCGGATGGATGATCGCCTCGGCGTGCGTGTCGTCGAAGGTGTTCACGCTCGACGCGAACGTGTTGATCAGCGCGGCCGACAGCGTGTCGGTGCGCTGGCCACGGCCAATCAGCGTCGCCTGCGGGGCGCCGGCGAACGGCGCAGTACCGCGCCAGAGCGCCTCGACCGCTCTATGGCGCGATCCGCCGATGGTGCAGCCCAGGATATTGAGCAGCGAACGGCGCGCTTCGTGCCGCACGGGGGCTGGCATGTCCACGCCTCGCACCGAGTGCGCGAACTGCGCGATCGTCCCCGTCGCCGCAAGCGTCGCCGCCGTCATCGCCGTCTCCTGCCAATCGCGTGGGCTCCAGCCGCGACGGTATCGCGCGCGCCGCCCGGCTGCCATAGCGCCAACCGCCTACCCTCCGGAGATCTCTCGCATGCCCCACCGTCCTCGCCGCAGTGTGCTCTACATGCCGGGCTCCAATGCCCGCGCGCTCGAGAAGGCGCGCACGCTTTTAGCCGACGCGCTGATCCTCGATCTCGAGGACGCGGTGGCTCCCGACGCCAAGGATCTTGCACGGGCCCAGGTGACCGACGCCGTCAAGTCCGGCGGCTTCGGCCGGCGCGAAGTGGCAATCCGCATCAACAGCCTCGACACGCCCTGGGGTGTGGCAGACATCGCCGCTGCGGCCGCCGCCGGCCCGGACGCCATCGTCCTGCCGAAGGCTCAGAGCGCCGCCGACATCGATCGCGTCACCGACGCGCTCCGCCGGGCCGGTGCCCCCGAGCGCACGCGCCTGTGGGCGATGATCGAGACGCCGCTCGCGATCCTGCGGCTCGCCGAGATAGCGGGAGCCGCGCGCCATGCGGGCGCCAGGCTCGATTGCCTGATCATCGGCCTCAACGATCTCGTCAAGGAGACGCGGGTCGAACTCGATGCTTCGCGCACGGCGGCGCTCACCTGGCTGTCGTTGAGCGTCACCGCAGCCCGCGCCCACGGTCTCGACGTGCTGGACGCCGCCTACAACAACTTTCGCGATCCGGACGGTTTGCGCGCCGAATGCCGCCAAGGCCGCATGCTGGGCTTCGACGGCAAGACGCTGATCCACCCCGACCAGATCGCTGCTGCCAACGAGGTTTATGCTCCCCCCGCCGCCGAGGTCGCCTGGTCGCGGAAAA
>JANOJW010000690.1:0-8857 GCA_031418955.1 Hyphomicrobiales bacterium
CCGCCCTGCTCGGGTTGCCCAACCCGCTTCTGTGGGGTGCCATGGTGGCAATCCTCAATTTCGTCCCCTACGTCGGGGCCCTCACGAGCATGGCAATACTGGGGATGGTCGGCGTCGAAACGTTTGACAGTTTGGCCATGGCGCTTGCTGCGCCCGCCATCCTGCTCCTTCTCGTCGGGCTGACCGCCGAGGTCATCACACCGATGGTGCTCGGGCGCGGACTGCTACTCAACCCTGTCGCCATCTTCATCGCCATCATGCTGTGGGGCTGGCTGTGGGGAATTGTCGGCGTTCTGCTGGCCGTCCCATTGCTCGCCAGCTTCAAGATCATCTGCGAGCGTGTCGAGCCACTGCACGGCGTGGCCGAATTCCTGACAGTGTGAGGGCGGCGACGAGCCGGCCGGCCGCCTCCGCCCTTCCGTGTCTTATCGCTTCTCGATGCTGATGTTCGGCAACTTGATCTCGACGACGTTCTGACGACTCTGATAGTAATAATATCCCATCGAAACAGTGGCGACCGTCAGGATGAGAATGACGGTATTGCGCGTGATCGTCATGTTGGTTGCTCCAGGTCCGGGTTTTTGTAGGTGGCGCGAAGGCCCTGCCCATAAGCACCTTAGGGAGATCTGAGACTGGCGACAGACTCGGGAACTACTCAGTTCGCCGCACGACGAGGACGCGTTCGCGCGGACTTGGCAATGACCATCACACCTTGTCACACCTTAGGGGCCGCCGAGCCGAGTGCCCGATCGATGGCCCCGACCAGCTCCGAGACACGGAATGGCTTCTGGATTGCAATGGCGTCCGGCCGTGATGCCTGGAGGCTGGAAATGTCCCCGCTATAGAACACATGCGGGACGAAGCCGTCTCGAAGGATTTCCCCGACAGCCGCGACGCCGCTGCCAACCCCGAGCCGAACGTCGACGAGCATCAGATCGGGTTTGCAACGCGCCGCAGCCTCGACCGCGCTGGCCGCGGTGGTCTCGATAGCGCAGACGACATAGCCCATGGCTTCGAGCACCTCGCCGATGAGGGCGCCCATCAGGGCATCATCCTCGACAACCATGACACTGATTGGGATCATCGCTTCCTGCCGCATTTTGACATCGCTCGGCGAGGGCCGGAGCTTGCTCGGACACTCACAGGGCGGCGGCCGGAGGATCTGCGATGGAGTGTCAGGACCATGCAACTGCGCAATGTCCAGCGTATCTTCGGAATCTGACATCGGGTGCTGTTGTCGACCGGATGGTCCCGCGCCACCCTCGCTGTCCCACCGCGATAGTGCCAACAGATCTGACACTGTCTGTGGATTGGGCATCAGTCACGTCCTGGCTGCGAATATTGGCGGGAACTTCGAAGGACTTCGTGGCGCTATTTCAAGGCGCCTTGAATGTCGGCGATCGACGCTTTCGTGAGTGTTTTGGCGATCTCCGCCACCAATCGAGACTGAACTTCCTTGTGCAGGGACGGACGGATCTGACCTAAGGTCTGTGGGTCCGCGATCAGGACAACGGCTGCAAAATCTCCACTTTGGGCGCGGCGATAGAGTTCCTGGGCCAGCTGTTTCGCGAAGGTCGCCTCGTTCGTCTCCTGCTTCGAGCGTTCTGGTGGGCTCTTACCCATCGGGCCATCGTCATCCAGACGTGTCGGCCCGAACTGGCCGTCGGCGACCAGCGCAAGCCTGCCGTCATTGCCCGTATTCCGAAAGAACCGCGCTCCCGTGCCATCGGCGACGACAACGAGCGCCTTGTGAGGAATTTTGTGTTGGGTCATGTGGCTATTGTCCTTTCGAAATTCCGGAGCAGTGTTCACCGTGGGGCTTTAGCGCTACGCGTGCGAGTTCGGAGCCGCCGATGCCGAGCCGGTAAGCCGGACGACATTGGGTTTCGGCGACCTGGGTGCCGAATGCGATTCGACGAACCAGAGTTGCTTGTCGATGCCGCGCGAGATTTCGGTGAACATGTCGGCGGTCGTCGCATCGCCGAATGCCGCCGAAAGGCCGATTGCCTCGCGTGCCGACTGGCCGAACGCGGCAAGTGCGGCCGAAACGGCAAAGACATGACTGGTCTCGTCGGCGATGCCGAGATCGTAGGGGATCAAGAAGGATCCCGCAGCCGCGGCCTGAATGGTGCCGTGCGCCGTGCCGCCGAGGCCGCCGGCCCGCTCGGCAAGCATGTCGGCAAACATCTCGACGTCCCCGGCGACCTTGTCGAACAGCTCGTGGATCGCGATGAACCCCGGGCCGCGCACGTTCCAGTGCGCCTGCTTGGCCTGAGCGCGCAGATCGATTGCCGCAGCCAGATGCTTGTTCAGCAGCTCGATCGACTGCGCTCGGATCGTCTCGGTGAGTGTATTGTGTGTCGGCTGCACGATTGTCGCTCCCGGAGTTGGCGTCGTCAAACTCGATTCCATTCGAAATTGTAGAGACGCCGCGTCCCCGTGTGCAGCCTCGGAAACTACTCAACTCCGCATCTGTCACCTCCCGAGGTTCCTGCGCACCCGAACCCCATGGGTGTTTTCCGAACCTAGGCGACGCCGCGCCGGTATGAGCAGGTTGGAACACAGACAACGTCAACCGGAGTTCAAGCACCATGCGCACCCTTCTGATTGCGACCGCACTGACCGCCGCTCTTGCTGCATCGGCCGTGGCCCAGGACACCAAGACCATGACGCCGCCCGCCAGCACCACCACCCCGATGGCGACACCTTCGACGCCTTCGATGCCGACACCGGCCGCCATGAGCATTCTTCTGACCGAGAAAGAGGCCAAGGACTGGGTCGACAAGCCGATCTACAGCAGCGACGGCGTGAAGCTCGGCGAGGTCGTCATCTTTCAACGCGACCCCGGCAACAAGGTTCTCGGCATGCACGCCGATATCGGCGGCTTCCTCGGCTACATGCAGACCCGCGTCAACGTGATGCCCGAGCAGTTCAAGCTGCAGGGCGATCGTGTCGTGATCGCCATGACGGCCGAGCAGGCGAAGTCGTTGCCGAAGGTTCAGATCTGATTTCGGGTGCCGGCGCTCGACGTGCCGGCACCCACCCTGTCAGCCCATCAGACGCGCGCAGTCGATCCACCTCGATTTGCGGCATCACCTCATCAAGGAGTTCATCTCATGCAAGTTGAAGCCCTGTTGGTTCTACTGCTCATCGGCGCCATCGCCGGATACCTCGCCGGCATCATCGTCAAAGGCTACGGGTTCGGCATCGCGGGAAACATCGTCGTCGGCATTATCGGCGCCGTGCTCGCGGGTGCAGTTCTGCCACGGCTCGGACTGTTTCCGGGTGGCGACATCCTCGGGCAGATCATCTCGGCCACCATCGGCGCGGTCGGCCTTCTCGTCCTGATCGGGCTCGTTCGGCGGATCGCGTGAGGTTTGCCCTCTCGACCGGCTCCGATCATCAACACACTGGAGGAGGCTCCACATGACTTTATCTTTCGTGCCGAAGGGCTGTGCCGCGCTCATCGCGGCCACCGTCCTCGTCGTAGCCTCGCCAGCCGGCGCCCTGCCTGCCGGCGGTCTTGGCCAGTTGCTCGATGCAACGGCCAAACGCTCGAGCCAATTCGAGTCCGTGCAGTACCGAGGGCAATACGACGGCCGACGGTCCTACAGGTCCGATCGCTACGCGGGCAATCGGTACCGTCGCAATGACGGGAGAAATCTGGCCCTCGGCATCGGCGGCCTGGTCATCGGCGGGATCTTGCTGTCGGAAGCCGCGCGATCCGAGCATCGCCGGGAGTACAGCAGCGAATGGCAGCGTTGCGGTGACACCTACCGGTCGTTCGAGCCGGAGACAGGGATGTATACGGGATACGACGGCACGCGCCGCACGTGTCCGTACTTGAGATGACGGTCGGACGATGACCACCGGCGGGCGTCGAGTAACTCGATCCCGCCGGGACTACCGAGCCGACACTTTGCGCGAAACCCTCTGATTGATTGGTATCTGCATTCGAGCCACAAAGAGTTGCGTCATGCATCTTGAAACGCTTGCGACACTGCTGCTCATCGGCGCCATCGCCGGTTTTCTGGCCAGTACCATCGACGACGGCTACGGGTTCGGCATCCGGGGAAACATCTGCGTGGGCATTGTGGGCGCCGTACTCGCGGGTGCGATGGCGCCGCCATTCGGACAGTTTCCGGGTGCTGACACACTCGGACAGGTCGTCTCGGGAACCATCGGGGCGTCCGTGCTGCTGGTCCTGACCGGACTCGTTCGGTGGCGCGCATAGGGCTCATTTCCACTGTCCGATCCCAGATCATTGACTGAACCCATCGCCATCACCAAGGAGCCAATCATGACTGTTCCGACTTCAATCGCAAGACGAACCGTCATCGCGGGTTTGACGCTGATCGCCGCTCCAGCGGCTGGACTGGCGGGGGCCAGCTCTGCGCATGCACAAGAGAAGCAATCCTCGCCTGAGAAAAGTCTGTACGAGCGGCTGGGCGGCGTTTTCGCCATCGCGGCGGTCGTGGATCATTTCAGCGATGCCGTCGTGAAGAACCCAATCGTCGGCCAGAAGTCCAAGAACCCGCAGTTGAGGGAATGGCATACCAAGAACCTGGGAAGGCTGCCCGGCCTCAAGTTCATGCGGACGCTGTGGGTCAGCAACGTGTCAGGTGGACCCTTCCAATACACGGCCACCAAACCCGGCACGACACCGCTCGGCCTTGAAGAGGCCCACCGGAACCTCAAGATCTCCCCGGCAGAGTTCGACGAGGTTGCAGCGGTACTCGGACGGACCCTGGATTTCGTCAAGGTCCCGAAGCGCGAGAAGGCCGAAGTCCTGGCAGCCTTCGCGGCCCACAAAGGCGAGGTCACCGCTGGCTACGTCCCGGTCAATAAGCGCGGCTGAGACATACTGAGTTTACCAGTCTAGCCATCCCCGCCTTGGCCAGGATGGTTAGCTATGGTTAGCTGGGTCGTCGGGCAAATGCGTGTTACAGTCCCGCTCGGCCTCCTGCGAGGCGGCCAATTTTGAGAAACATGTCAAATGCCGGCTAGCCGCCGTCCTCGGGCCAAGACGGCCGCCCGTCCGCTCACCGGCAAGACGAGCGCTGGTCCCGCGTCTGCGTCTGCACACGCAACCTCGGTGGGTTCGCTCGACTTCGCCGTCGTCGGCGTCGGCGCGTCGGCCGGCGGCCTCGATGCCTGCCGGCACCTGGTCGCCGCGCTTCCGGCCGGCCATGGCATGGCGTTCATTCTGGTCCAGCACCTGGATCCGACTCACGACAGCATGATGGTCGACCTGCTGGCCGACTACACCACCATGACGGTGCGGCAAGCCACCGACGGCATGCCGATCGAGCGAGATCACTTCTACATCATTCCGCCTGGAACCTATCTGGCCGTCGCCAATGGGCTGCTGCGCTTGACGCCACCGAAGGCGCGACATGGTGCGCGGCTGCCGTTCGATTTCCTGCTTCACTCGCTGGCCGAGCAGTGCGGTCGTCGCGCCATCTGCGTGATCCTTTCGGGGACCGGCGCCGACGGCAGTCTCGGGCTGCGCTCCATCAAGGAGAAGGGCGGGCTCGTCATCGCCCAGAGCCCCGGGGAAGCGGGCTTCGACGGAATGCCGCGCAGCGCGATCGCGACCGGCTCCGTGGACCGCGTCCTGCCGACGGCGAAGATCGCCGACGCCCTCATCCAGCACAGTCGCGGCGAGGCTCTGACGGAAGACCCCACCGCAGCGCCCGCCAGCCCGGAATTGCCGGAGTGGCTACCCCGGATCGTGGAGCTGGTGCGCACCAGCACCGCACACGACTTCAGGCTCTACAAGCCCGGCACACTCACGCGCCGGATCGAGCGCCGCATGAGTTTGCGCGGCATCACGGGCAACGACGCCGAGCGGTACTTCGATATTCTGCGCGATGAAGCGGGCGAGCTCGACCTGCTCGCGACGGATCTCCTGATCAATGTCACGAGCTTCTTTCGCGATGCGGACGTGTTCAAGCTGCTGGACACGACGATCGTGCCGGAAATCGTGCGCAATCAGCCGCCGGATCAGCCGCTCCGCGTCTGGGTCTCCGGCTGCAGCACGGGCGAGGAAGCCTACTCGCTCGCCATCGTGTTCCGGGAGGCGATCGCGGCGGCGAAACGCAACCTGAAACTGCAGGTGTTCGCGTCGGATGTCGACACCGATGCGATCGCGACCGCCCGCGAAGGCGCCTATTCGGATGCGATCGAGTCGAGCGTCACGCCGGATCGTTTGGCCCGATTCTTCACGAAAGAGGCGGCGGGCTACAGAGTAGCGTATGATCTGCGCGCGACGGTCACATTCGCGGTGCAGGATGTCCTCGCCGATCCCCCGTTCTCCCGGCTCGACCTCGTGTCTTGCCGGAACCTGCTGATCTATCTCAACTCCGAGGCGCAGTCGAAAGTCATCGGGCTGTTCCATTTCGCGCTGCGTGAAAGCGGCATTCTCCTGCTCGGCAGCTCCGAGACGATCGGCAACATCGACGGTCGATTCGAGGTCGTATCGAAACCGCACCGGATCTACCGGCAGATCGGTAGCACGCGATCCGGCCTGTTCGCGGGCTCGGCCGGCCCCGGCTCCGGCGAAAGCCTGAGACTGCCGCCGCGCCACGGGCAAGGTCACCCGCCGACACGCCAGGCCGTGCTTGCCGAACTCTGCCGGCGACAGGTGCTCGATGCTTATGCGCCGGCCGCGGTGCTGATCAATGACAGGCACGAGTGCCTCTATTCCCTCGGGCCGACCGATCGATACCTGCGCGTGGCGCCGGGGCAACCGAGCCACGATCTGCTGGCCATGGCGCCCGACGACTTGCGCAACAAGCTTCGGTCGGCAATTCAGCAGGCCATTCAGGGCAGAGTGCGCGTCGTCGTCCCCGGTGGCCGGGTGAAGCTCGACGGCGTCGCTGTGGCCTTCGACATCGACGTGCGGCCGCTCGCCAGCGACGGCGAGGAACTGTTGCTGATCTGCTTTGCCGACAAGCCTGTCTCCTCCGAGCGACCGATCCTTGCGCGCGCACCGGGAGACGGCTCGCGGGTCACCGAACTCGAGCAGGAGCTTGCGGCGACGCGGGCCGAGTTGCAGGGCGCTATTCGCAGTCTCGAGTATTCGAGCGAGGAGCAGCGCGCGATCAACGAGGAGGCGTTGTCGATCAACGAGGAGTTTCAATCCACCAACGAGGAGCTGCTGACATCGAAAGAGGAGCTGCAGTCGCTCAACGAGGAGCTGACGGCGCTGAATAGCCAGCTGCAGGAGACGCTGGAGCGACAGCGTACGACGGCCAACGACCTCCAGAACGTGCTCTTCAGCACCGATGTCGCGACGTTGTTCCTGGACACGACCCTCAACATCCGCTTCTTCACGCCGGCCTGCAAAGCGCTCTTCAATGTCATCCCGAGTGACGTCGGCCGGCCACTTGCGGACCTCAACTCATTGTCCGCCGATAAGGCGCTCTCCGAGGATGCCCGGGCCGTACTGGCCGATCATGCACCCGTCGATCGCGACATCGAAACACAGAGCGGTGTCTGGTTCACGCGCCGGATACTCCCCTATCGAACCGATACTGGTGAGGTCGACGGCGTGGTCATCACGTTTGCTGATCTGACCGAACGCCGGCGCGTAAAAGCTGCTCTCGAGAGCGCCAAGCAGGTGGCCGAACGGGCTACAATTGCAAAATCTCGCTTCCTTGCAGCGGCGAGCCACGATCTCCGGCAACCCCTGCAGACATTCTCACTCCTGCAAGGACTGCTGGCGAAACTGGTAGTGGGAGACAAGGCCAAGACGCTGGTTGCCAGGCTCGATGCCACATTGGGCGCCATGACCGGGATGCTCGACGCTTTGCTCGACATCAATCGGATCGAAGCGGGGTCAGTGCGCGCTGACATCGTCGGCCACTCCGTTGGCGACCTGTTCGAGCGTCTGGAGAGCGAGTTCACCCTGCACGCCCAGGCGAAGAAACTGGAGTTCAGAGTCGTGCAGTGTCGCTCCTTGATTTACGGCGATCCGCGTCTCTTGGAGCAGATGCTCCGCAATCTGCTGTCGAACGCCTTGAAGTACACCGAGGACGGCAAGATCCTGCTCGGCTGTCGACGGCGTGGAAGTCGGCTGCATATCGAGATCTGGGACACCGGCATCGGGATTCCCGAAGCGGAGCTGCAGGCGATCTTCGAGGAATACCATCAGCTCGATAACGCGGCGCGTGAACGTTCGCGCGGACTGGGGCTCGGTCTCTCGATCGTACGCCGACTTGGCAAATTGTTTGGGGCAGAGGTCTTTGCCCGCTCCCGGCTCGGCAAGGGTTCGGTCTTTACCATCGACGCCGCACTTGCGGAGACGGCAACTGAGTTGCCGCAGCCGGGGGGCGGTAGTCAGGTGTCTAGTCTTGTGCATGACCAGAACGCGAGCCAGATCCTGGTGGTCGAGGATGACCCCGAAGTGCGCGATCTCCTCGTGCTGTTTCTCGAGGGAGAGGGAATTCGGACGGCAGCGGCGGCGGACGGCCATAGCGCAATCGAACTCGTTGAGCAGGCGACGATCCAACCCGACCTCATCCTCGCAGACTTTAATTTGCCGAACAGCATGAATGGACTTCAGGTTGCCGCACATATTCGTGCGCACCTGAACCGCCCGATACCCGTTATTGTTCTGACCGGCGACATTTCGACCGACACGATGCGGGAAATCGCCCGCCAGGACTGCGTACAGCTCAACAAGCCCGTGAAATTGACAGCACTATCGCAAACCATCGAGCGACTGCTTTCTGTGCGGATATCGGCCGCCACTGTGCCTCTTTTGCCCGCTGCTCAACCGGCTGAGCGCTCAGGCTCGCCCATCATTTTCGTTGTCGATGATGACGACCAACTGCGCGCCGACGTCCGTACC
>JANOJW010000691.1:0-6216 GCA_031418955.1 Hyphomicrobiales bacterium
CTCAATTCGTAGGCGGCGCAGAACTCGCGGCTCGCCGCCGCTGTGGCATTCGTGCAACCAGCGCTCAGCTCCCAGCGGCGGTCCCGCTTCAGCGCTTCGATCTCCGCGGCGACGACAGTCGTGGGACGATAGCGCTCGACCGCGGCCAGCTCGGTTCGAGCCGCCCGATGCCGCGCCGATGCTCCTCGACCGCGCGCGTCTGCTCCCCGTGCTTCGCGGCCAAGGTACGGCGCTCGACCAGCTCGACAGCGGCGCTCGACCACAGGCTCAGCGCGATCAGCGCGGCCTACGCGAGGTCACAACCCATCGCGAGGTCCGCCATTGCGCTCCCTTGTCGTGGCCGTGCTTCCGTGCCTAAGATTGCGGGTTGAACCACGCAAGCGGTCGCCATGAGAGATGGCCGCGCAGGGAGGTCTCGATGAAAAGCCGGATCAGTCGCCGCAAATTCCTGAAGAGCAGCGCCGCCGCGTCGGGCGGTATCGCCACGATACTCGCGACCGGGCAGGCGCCCTATGCGCAGACCACGCCGACGACGGTGCACTGGCTGCGCTGGAACGACTTCGTTCCGGCCTGTGACGCCGCGATCAAGGACAAGATCGCGCCGGAAGCCGAGAAGGCGCTCGGCATCAAGATCAACTTCGAGCGCGTCAACGGCAACGACCTGCAGCCGCGCATCACTTCGGCAATCCAGTCGGGCGCCGGTCCCGACATCATCATGCTGTTCAACAATCACCCGCACCTCTACGAGGCGAGCCTCGCCGATTTGAGCGACATCGCCGAGGACATAGGCAAGACGCAGGGCGGCTATTACCCGCTCGCCAAGGGCAACAGCCACAACGGCAAGCAATGGATGGCGATGCCCTGCAACGTCATCGGCGCCATGAATGCCTACCGCACATCGATGTGGAAGGATGTCGGGATGCCGAACGGGCCGAAGACCTGGGACGAGTACCGCGCTGCTGGCAAGACGCTGAAGGCCAAGGGCTTCCCGATCGGCCAGTCGCTTGGGCAGTCGTTCGGCGATCCGGTGGTCTTCGCCTATCCGTTGCTGTGGTCGTTCGGCGGCCGCGAAGTGGACGAGTCGGGCAAGGTGGTGATCAACTCGAAGGATACGGTCGAGGCGGTCAAGTACATGACCGCATTCTGGAAGGACTCGATGGACGAGGGCGGCCTCGCCTGGGACGACAGCTCGAACAATCGCGCGTTCCTCGCCGGCACCATCTCGGCGACGCTCAACGGCGCGTCGATCTATATCGAGGCACTCCGCAAGCCCGACCAGTACAAGACCGAGAAGGGAACGCCGCTCAAGGACGACATCTTCCACGGGCCGCTGCCGGCGGGCCCGAAAGGCCAGTTCGCCTTCCACTCCTTCCAGAGCCACGTCGTGCCGAGCTACTCGAAGAACCAGAAGGCGGCGAAGGATCTGCTCAAGTATTTCCACACGCCGGCCAACTACGAGAAGTGGTTCAACGTCGGCCTCGGCTTCCACTCCGGCCCGACGCTCGAATGGGAGAAGAGCAAGCTCTGGGACCAGGACAAGATCATGGAGCCCTATCGCGTCGCCGGTAAGCTCGGCCAGACGCCGGGATTCCCTGGCCCGGCCAACGCGAAATCCGCCGAGGTGCTGACCAAGTATTTGATCGGCAACATGTTTGCCGGTGCCATCAAGGGTCAGTCCGCGGAAGAGGCCGTAAAGGCCTGCGAGGATCAGCTGAAGAAGATCTACGGCGCCTGAGCCTGACTCCGGACTTGAACATGGCCAGAGCGGATCACCGCTCCGGCCCTTGTACTGCGCTCAAGTGACGTACTCGGGAGCCCGGGCTCGCATGGCAACCACGACTGCGCCGGCCGAATCGATCGTCGTCGCCAAACCGCGCTGGCGGCCGCTCGAGCGCGAAGGCAACCTCGCCTTGCTGTTGCTGCTGCCGACACTGACGCTGCTCGGTCTGTTCATCGCCTACCCGTTCCTGCGCGGCATCCTGCTCGCGGTGACCGACGCGAGGGTCGGCGTGCCCGGCAAGTTCGTCGGCTTCGACAACTTCGCGCGACTGCTTTCTGATCCGATCTTCCACGCCGTCGTCAAGAACACGTTCATCTACACGGCGGTGACGACAGTCTTCAAACTGGCGCTTGGCTTGTGGCTCGCCATCCTCCTCAACCGCGAGTTCAAGTTCAAGGCGTTCACGCGCGCCTTCATCCTGCTGCCCTTCATCGTACCGACGGTGCTCGCGTGCTTCGCCTGGAAGTGGATGTTCGATCCGACGTTCTCCGTGGTAAACTGGTTCCTCTGGAAGGCCGGCGTCATCACCAACTCGATCAACTGGCTCGGCGAAGGTGATCTGGCGATGATCTCCATCATCATCGTCAATGTGTGGCGCGGCGTGCCGTTCTTCGCGATCTCGCTGATGGCAGGCCTGCAGACGATCAGTCCCGACCTGCAGGAGGCGGCGGCCATCGACGGCGCCAAGCCCTGGCAGCGCTTCATCTACATCACCTGGCCGCTGCTGCTGCCGGTGACCATGGTCGTCGTGCTGTTCTCGGTGATCCAGACCTTCGCCGACTTCCAGATCGTCTACGTGATGACCGGCGGCGGACCCGCCAACGCGACGCATCTCTTCGCGACCTACGCCTACCAGCTCGGCATCGGCACCGGCCTGCTGTCGCAGGGTGCGGCCGTGTCGCTCGCCATGTTCCCGCTGCTGTTCCTGATCGTGATCTTCCAGCTCCTGTATATTCGCAGGGTGGAGACGCGGTAGGTCAGGCAGCAGGCAGCAGGCCAGCGGGTAACAGGCAGCGGGACTCATGAGAACACCATGAAGCACATAGCCTTGACGACCTCGAACACGGGTGGCGCATCGCAGCCCTGCTGCCTGCTGCCTGCTGCCTGCTGCCTCGCCGGAGGCGACCAATGATCGAAGGCGCGAAATGGCGGCGATGGGTGTTTTTCCGCCTACCCGTGGCGATCTTCCTGCTGTTTTTGCTGTTCCCGTTCTACTGGATGGTCATCACGACCTTCCGGCCGGACAGCGAGCTTTACATTCCCTGGAAGAATCCGCGCTACAAGCCGCTGTGGACCTGGAACCCGACCACGGTTCACCTGCACTACCTCAACGGCGAGACGACGTTTTGGCTTTGGATGTGGAACACCACCTTCATCGCGGTCGTCGCGACAGCGATCTCGCTCACCTGCGGCGTGCTGGCCGGCTACGCGCTCTCGCGGCTGAACTTCAAGATGGCGGGCCTGCTTGGCACGGGAATCTTCGTCACCTACCTGGTGCCGCAGACGCTGCTGTTCATCCCGCTCGCCGAGATCATCCGCGCCTACAACATCGGCGACACGCCCTGGGCGCTGATCCTCACGTACCCGACCTTTCTCATCCCTTTCGTCACCTGGCTGATGATGGGTTTCTTCAAGTCGATCCCGAAAGAGCTCGAGGAATGCGCGCGGATCGACGGGGCGACTCGCTGGCAGGCGATGGTCTACATCATTATCCCGGTGGCGATACCCGGCATTCTCTCGGCCATGATCTTCGCCTTCACACTCTCCTGGAACGAGTTCATCTACGCGCTCGTGTTCCTCTCCTCGCCCGAGCAGAAGACAGTCCCTGTCGGCGTCGTCTCCGAGCTCATCCGCGGCGACGTGTTCTTCTGGGGCCCGCTGATGGCCGGCGCGCTCTTGGGCTCCATTCCCGTCGCCATCGCCTACTCGTTCTTCGTCGAGCACTACGTGTCGGGACTGACGGGCTCGGTAAAGGGTTAATCGAACAATGTCCAACGTCACCATCAGGCAGATTCACAAGCGCTACGACGACTTCCACGCTGTGAAAGGCGTCAGTCTCGAGATCAAGGACAAGGAATTCGTCGTGCTCGTCGGCCCGTCGGGCTGCGGCAAGACCACCACGCTGCGCATGGTCGCGGGGCTCGAAACAATCACCGAAGGCCAGATCCTGATCGGCAACACGGTGGTCAACGACCTGCCGCCCATGGACCGTGACATCGCCATGGTGTTCCAGAACTACGCGCTCTATCCGCACATGTCGGTGTACGACAACATGGCCTTCGGCTTGAAAATGCGGAAGTTCGACAAATCCGAGATCAAGAAGCGCGTCGAGAACGCAGCAGACATTCTCGGCATCACCGACCATCTGACGCGAAAGCCACGCCAGCTCTCGGGTGGGCAGCGCCAGCGCGTCGCGCTTGGCCGCGCCATCGTACGCAACCCGCAAGTGTTCCTGTTCGACGAGCCGCTGTCGAACCTCGACGCCAAGCTGCGCGTGCAGATGCGCGTCGAGATCAAGAAGCTGCACCAGCGTCTGGCGACGACCTCGATCTACGTCACCCACGACCAGGTCGAGGCGATGACACTCGGCGACCGCGTCGTCGTGATGAAGGACGGCCTCATCCAGCAGGTTGGCGAGCCGCTCGAACTCTACAACAGCCCGGCCAACAAGTACGTGGCGGGCTTCATCGGATCGCCGGCGATGAACTTCTCCAACGTGACCATCAAAGAAGCGAATGGCCAGCTCTTCGCGGAAGGGCCGGGCATGCGTATCCGCGTGCCCGAACCGATCGCCGCGCGCATGGGCGCGCTCAAGGGGCAAGCAGCAACGCTCGGCATTCGGCCCGAGGACTTGCACATGGCACGTGACGGTGATGCAGCAGACATGAGCTTCGAGGCGATCGTCGAAGTCGCCGAACAACTCGGCTCCGAGATCATCCTCGACGTGACGGCGTCGGGCGGCACCATCGTCGCCAGCGTCGAGCCGACGGTCCGCGTGAAACCGCAGCAGAAAATCCGCCTCGGCATCAATCCGATTGGCCTGCGCTTCTTCCGCGCCGACACCGAGATGGCGATCTAAGGGAGGGTTTAGGCTCAGAGCTTGGGCCAGAGACCCAACAGATTGCGGCCGAATGCCCGCCCATCGGCTATTCGAGTGGCCCGTGTTACTCGACGGTTGTGGCTGACTATGTCGGACATCGCGGTGGAAAGCATCGCGCAATGCCCCAGTTTTGCCGGAGATTTCGTAACTCCTTAACCGTCTCCACGACCTGATCAGGCGGCGACGGGTCTGGCGAGTGCCGCGCGGATGGCCGCGAGTTCGGTTTGGCCGGCCATGCGGCCCGTTGCGACGATGGAGCAGACGTCGGCATAGACCTTGGCGCCCCAGGTCGATCGGAAGCCGTTGGTCACCTTGCGGAAGATCACCGACATGCGCAGTGCGCGTTCGCTCGCGTTGTTGGTCGGCTCGATGTCGCGCTGGCGTCGCGCAATTTGCGCCCGGCGGCGACAGTCGGCGTGCAATCGAGCAGGCGCGCGAGTTCGTTCGCCAAACGGCGTCGATGAACAGCAATCGTTGTGTCGGTGCGCTTGGATCGTCGTCGCCCGACGGCACAGGCGTCCTGCAGAAGCGCTTTGAAGTTCGCAGCGAACACCGCGTCGCCGGCATCGATCGCATACTGCGCATCGCGGATCAGATGCGCGAGGCAATATTGATGCGCAGCCGCCAGTCGGCCTTGCCCGCCGTAGCGATCAGACACCCACACCTTCGGCTTCACGGTGCCGAGAAAGCCTATCGCCACGCACTTTCCACGGGTCGGTGCAATGATACCGGCCGAGCAGTACGCCAAGCTCCGGCAGGCCAATCGCGCACGCTACGGCACGCCCGAAACCGTTCCGCAGAAGCCGACCGTGCATCCGCACGACACGACGGTCACGCTGATCGACTACGGCATTGCGAATCCCTGCGTGCTCGACAGCGGCGCCTTCATGACGACGGTGCCGGCCGACAGTCTCACGATCGACAACGTTTTATTCGCGCACGTGCTATGCTGGCTGCCTGTGACCGAGAAGGAGACGACAATGCCGCGCACCAGAACTGAACCGACGATCCCGTCCGCCCATGAGGCGCTGGCGGCGCGTGAGGCAATCCGCATTCTGGATGCCCAAGCCGACGGCGAGCCCCTGCGCGTACAGATGCTCGGACGGCGAGCACGGGTTGTGTCAGGTTGTCGCAACAAAGTCAGCTAACCACCCAATACGATGAGTGGCGGCGCTCGGCGTGACTTTCAGCAGCGGGCCCAGGCCGTGTGAAAAGGCATCGCCAAACGCGGTTCAGAGGTGCCAGCCGCTGCTGACGGCGGTTCAGGTCGAAATTCCGCCCGATCGGGCCGATTTCGCGCTCTGGAAGGGCCCCTGGTCGCTTCCTCGCTCGATCA
>JANOJW010000692.1:0-1570 GCA_031418955.1 Hyphomicrobiales bacterium
CGCCGCGCGCTCGACTGACACGCCGACCACTCAGCCCGCTCCCACGCTCCCAAACAACACAACCCGCCCCGCCCACTCGCCGCGCCCCACGCAGCGCGCGACCGATGTTGCGCGCCTCATGCACTCACCCCGAGCCCGATACCGATGCCCATCAGCTCAACTGCCCGCCCCTCCGAAGCCCACGTCACCGCGCTCGATCTCAAGTCCGTCGCCGACGACGGCGTCTTCGAAGGCTACGCCTCGCTGTTCAACGCCGAAGACCTGAGCCGCGACGTCATCCTGCCCGGCGCTTTCCGCGACACGCTGCGAGAGCGCGGCGCTGGCGGCGTGCGCCTGCTGTTCCAGCACAACCCGGCCGAGCCGATCGGCGTCTGGGACAGCCTCGTCGAGGACCACAAGGGCCTGCGCGCTCGCGGCCGCCTGATGACCACCGTCGCCCGCGCGCGTGAAGTTCTGGCCCTCATGCGCGCCGGCGCCATCGACGGCCTCTCGATCGGCTTCAAGGCCGTCAAGTCCCGTCGCGACGCTGCAACGCGCGTCAGAATAATCGAGAAGGTCGACCTCTGGGAGATCTCCATCGTCACGTTCCCGATGCTGCCCGAGGCGCGCGTGTTCACCGTCGCGCCGTCGCACATCCGAGCCGCGCCTGCGCTCACCCCAGCCACCCACCGTCCGCCACCCTCTGGCATCGACGATCTCGCCGCGACCGCTACGCGCCTCGCAAGCCGCATCGAGCGCCACGCTGCATCGCCCGCCTCCCCGCACGTGATCGCGGCACGCCTCGCTGGCGACCGCGCCCTCGCGAGCCTCATCCGCCTCGGCCTCATGGAGCTGAAGCGCGATTCACTCAAGGCCAACTTCCACCCGGGTCAACTGCGAGTTCCCGGTGGCAATGGTCGAGATAGTGGAACGTGGGCGCGGCCAAGAGACGCCGGCGGACTAGACGGGCTCGTCCATCTCGTCGGTGGTCGCCTTAAGCCGCTTGCACCGTCGGACATCACTGCTCTCTATAGGAGCAATGGAGGGCATCACGTCGTGCCACTTGCGGAGGCCAAGCTTCGGAGTAACGTACTGTCGCCAGATGCCGTTGATGTGTTGAGCCGAAGCACGATTGGCAGCGGTGGGGAGTTGAAGAACCAGTCCGATCCCGACAACCCACATCGCGGCCGTTCAGCTGCCCACCGGGAGCATGACAAGGCAGCAAAGGAGATCGCGGAGCGCTTCATCAAGGACAACAAGATTACCGCCGCCAATCCCATGACCAGACAGCAAGCGCATCGCCTTGTTGATGAGGTTCAGAACAGCAAAGATCCCAGAATCCGCAGTTTCCACACAGCGTTACGCAATTATATGAAGGAGTTGTCGCCAGAGGGACGTAAAAGGCGGTTCAGAGGCGGCGGACGTGGCCGTGAGTAGTTTGGCAATCTCTCGGCATCTATTCAAGGATCGCGCGAATGACTGATCGTAGTCTGCAGGAATTCGATACCGAATTCGACGACGCAGTGGCCAACTACAAGCAAGGCAACGTCGATGACGCCCTGACAGTTTTCCGGCGGCTCGCCGATCCCGC
>JANOJW010000693.1:0-2032 GCA_031418955.1 Hyphomicrobiales bacterium
CTCGGCGTGACGGGCTCGGGCAAGACCTTCACCATGGCTCAGGTGATCCAGGCGACGCAGCGGCCCGCCCTGATCCTGGCGCCGAACAAAACGCTCGCGGCGCAGCTGTACGGCGAGTTCAAGGGCTTTTTCCCCGACAACGCCGTCGAGTACTTCGTGTCCTACTACGACTACTACCAGCCCGAGGCCTACGTGCCGCGCACCGACACCTACATCGAGAAGGAATCGAGCGTCAACGAGCAGATCGACCGCATGCGCCACGCCGCCACCCGTTCGCTTCTCGAGCGCGACGACGTGATCATCGTGGCGTCGGTGTCGTGCATCTACGGCATCGGCTCGGTCGAGACCTACACGGCGATGACGTTCGCGGTGAAGCTCGGTGATCGCATCAGCCGCGACCAGTTGCTGGCCGACCTCGTGGCGCTGCACTACCGCCGCAACGACGGCAACTTCCAGCGCGGCACCTTCCGCGTGCGCGGCGACACCGTGGAGGTGTTTCCGGCCCACTTGGAGGATCGCGCCTGGCGTATCACGCTGTTTGGCGAGGAGATCGAATCCATCACCGAGTTCGATCCGCTCACCGGCCATAAGGCCGACGAGCTGAAGCTGGTGAAGATCTACGCCAACTCGCACTACGTGACGCCCAAGCCGACGTTGCAGCAGGCCATCAAGTCGATCAGGTCGGAGCTCAAAGCACGGCTCAATGAGCTCAACGACACGGGGAAGCTGCTCGAAGCGCAGCGGCTCGAGCAGCGCACGCTGTTCGACATGGAGATGATGGAGGCGACGGGCTCGTGCGCGGGCATCGAGAACTACTCGCGCTATCTGACCGGCCGCCAGCCCGGTGAGCCGCCGCCGACCTTGTTCGAGTACCTGCCCGACAACGCGCTGGTGTTCACCGACGAGAGCCACGTCACCGTGCCGCAGATCGGCGGCATGTTCCGTGGCGACTATCGCCGCAAGGCGACGCTCGCCGAGTATGGCTTCCGCCTCCCCTCCTGCATGGACAATCGTCCGATGCGCTTCGAGGAGTGGAACGTCATGCGGCCGCAGACGGTACACGTCTCGGCGACGCCCGGCGACTGGGAGATGGACCAGACCGGCGGCGTATTCGTCGAGCAGGTGATCCGTCCGACCGGCCTGATCGACCCTCCCGTCGAGATCCGCCCCGCCAAATCACAGGTCGACGATCTGCTCGACGAGGTCCGCCTGGTGGCCAAGAAGGGCTACCGCACGCTCGTCACGACGCTGACCAAGCGCATGGCCGAGGATCTCACCGAGTACCTGCACGACAACGGCATTCGCGTTCGCTACATGCACTCCGATATCGAGACGCTGGAGCGCATCGAGATCATCCGCGACCTGCGGCTCGGAGCCTTCGACGTGCTGATCGGGATCAATCTGCTGCGCGAGGGCCTCGACATCCCCGAGTGCGCACTGGTCGCCATTCTCGACGCCGACAAGGAAGGCTTCCTGCGCTCGGAGACCTCGCTGATCCAGACCATCGGCCGCGCCGCCCGCAACGTCGATGGCAAGGTGATCCTCTACGCCGACCAGATGACCGGTTCGATGCAGCGCGCGATCGCCGAGACCGACCGCCGGCGCGTGAAGCAGGTGGCCTACAACACCGCGAACGGCATCACGCCGGAGAGCATCAAGAAATCGATCACCGACGTGATGGCCTCGGTCTACGAGCAGGATCGCGTCACGGTCGATGCGGGCCTCGCGGAGGGCGGCGGCGAGCCGCTCGTCGGCCACAACCTCGCGGCCGTGATCGAGGACATGGAGAAGCGGATGCGGGCGGCGGCGGCCGACCTCGAGTTCGAGACGGCGGCGCGGCTGCGCGATGAGATCAAGCGGCTGCGCGATACCGAGCTTGCCATCGCCGACGATCCCCTGGCGCGGCAGGCCGAGGTCGAGGACAGGGCCGGCAGCTTCAAGGGGGCGCGCAAGTTCGGCCCCAGCGCCGACATCGGCGGCGGCAAAGGCAAGGCCGGCGGCTCGCGCATCGCCACCGAATACGAGCCGGTGC
>JANOJW010000694.1:0-14162 GCA_031418955.1 Hyphomicrobiales bacterium
TGGTCGCGGTGGTGCTCTCGGCCATCGTCGTCGTATCGATTCTCAGCTCCTGGTATCAGGCGAGGAAGCTCATGCTGTTCGCCCAGTACACCACCTTCGACAAGGCGGGCTTCAAGCTCGCCCTGTCGGGCTGGGGGCTGATCGGGTTGTTCCTCACCAACATCCTGATCACCATCGTCTCGCTCAGCATCCTGTCGCCGGTGGTGCAGGCGCGAACGCTCAAATACTTCGTCGACCGCATGAGCATGCACGGCACCATTGATTTCGCCCGCATCACCCAGACCGCACAGCAGGCGGGCGCGGCAGGTGAGGGCCTTGCACAGGCGTTCGATGTCGATGCCTTCTGACAACGGCGAAAGCGTGCTCGCGCGCTACGGCGACGGGCGGACGGCGGCCTCGCGGCAGGTTGGCGTGCGGATCGCTGCGCACGGCCTCGTGATCGCGCTCCCCGACGGGGCAACGCGCGAGTGGCTGTGGGCCGAGATCGAGGCCGCAACGCCGCTCGACGCCTCTTCGCGCGAGGCGATGCTGCGGCGCGCGACGCAAGATCCCCCGCCCGCCAACCACGATGGCGGTGCCACGCTGTTCATCGCCGACCGTGCGTTCGTGCAGGCGGTCATCGCGCGGCACGGGGCACTGACCGCGACCCGCGAGCGCTGGCGGTTCGCCAAGCCCGGGTTGGCGTTTGCTGCCCTGTTCGGCCTCGTCACGCTCGTCGTCCTCGCGACCAACATCAGCCCGGCCCGCACCATCGCCAACATGGTGCCGCAGAGTTCCTGGGAGGCAATCGGCCGGCAGATGTTGGCTGGTCTCACCAAGGGTCACCGCGAATGCACCAAAGCGGACGGCCAGGCCGCGCTCGACCGGCTGATGACGCGCCTTCTCGCTGCCGACTACAAGGCGCAAGGCTACGACGCCAAGGTCGTCGAGTGGGATCTGCTCAACGCCTTCGCCATGCCGGGCCGCCGCCTCGTACTGACCAGCAAGCTCGTCGAGACGGCGGGCAGCGGCGAGGAGATCGCGGGCGTGCTCGCGCACGAGATCGGGCACGGCCTCGAACGCCATCCCGAGACCGCGATCGTGCGCGTGCTCGGTCTGATGACGCTCGCCCGGCTGTTTGCCTCAGGCACCGGCGACACGTTCTCCAACGCGAGCCTGCTGCTCCTGCAGTTGCGCTATAACCGCGACGGTGAGCGTGAGGCCGACCAGCGCGCGCTCGACATCATGCGCACGTCCGAGATCCGGGCAAAGCCGCTCGCGACCTTCCTGCTGCGGCTGAAAAAGTCCCACGGCGGCGACGGCTCGGAGGTGTTGGGCGGCGTGCTCTCGACGCACCCAGGCGTCGACGAACGCGTCCGCCACATCGACAGCCAGCCCGACGACTACAAGACGACGCCGGCCCTCACACCCGCCGATCTCGCGGCGCTGCGGGCGATCTGCAAGACGTAGACGCGGGCCAGGCCGTCACCGCGCCGGCGTGCCAAGGCGCCCTCCGCCGCCTTAACCCTAACACCACGCTGCTTTTGACAGCGTCACGCTGCTTCGGCATATTTTGGCTAGGCTGCGCAAGGTGGGCCAAGCAAGTCGGCGCCCACCCTTGCACCTACCCCAAACGCCCTTTGACGAACGCGACGATGTGCTCGAGCGCGAGCGGGGCGGCCTTGGACTCCTTGTTGCGGATGAAGCCCTCGCCTTCGCCGTCGTAGAGGGCGAGATCGAGGTCGCCGCCGCGCTTCTTGTAGGCCGCCACGAACCGCTCCAGATCGGGCCGCGGGTGCACGATGTCAGTGCCGCCCTGCACGTAGAGCACCGGCGGCAGGTCGACCGCCTCGCCGCGCTCGAGGATGCCGACCGGGTTGCCTTCCTCCATCGCCGCCTCGTCGCCCCAGAACTTGATGTGCGAGGGGATTACGCTGTCGATCTGGGGCGGGTATTTGCCGCCGCCCGCGATCAGCCGCTTGGCGTGCCGGAACCGGCTCGCCGGGTCGATCACGGGCCACACCAGCACGGCGCACGCGACGCGCGCGTCATAGCCGCCTGCGAGTTTCAGGCTGGCATAGCGCGGGTCGGCATGCCGCATCGCGCCCAGCATCGCCTGATGCCCGCCGCTCGACACGCCATAGATCCCGACCCGGTCGGCCCGGCCCTTCAGGCTCTCAGCCTTGGATTTCGCCCAGCGGATCCCATAGTTGATATCGGCAAGCGAGGCGGGATATGCCGCAACCGGCGGCATGCGCCAGTCGAGCGCCACCACCGTCACGCCGCTGCGGGCCAGCGTTTCGGCGAACAGGGTGTTGGTGGTGCGGTCCTGGTTGCACCAGGCGCCGCCGTGCAGGTCGACCATGATCGGGAACGGACCTGTCCCCTTCGGCTTGTACAACCGCGCCTGGAACGGGGTGTCGCCGTGCCGGAGGAATTCGACGTCCTCGATGTCGAAGTCGTGGGTCTTCGCAGTCGATGCTGTGGACATGCGGCTCTCCCTGCCAAGGTTCGATGGTCGAGCTTGCCACGCAGGGCCAGCCTCCGTACAGCGTGTCGCGGTGCGTGGCGGCCGTTCACACCGTAGTATGCCTGTCACACGAGCCCGGTAAACCGTCGCCAACCAGACCGCGCGGTCGATGCCCGATTGGGAGAATGCTCGCATGTTCAGTCGTCTGCAGCGCGTGATGCTGCTCGGAGGCCTGATCCTGGCCACCGGCCTGGGGCCAGGCCCGACCGCCGCACAAACAGGCAAGATCGTGCTTTATACCTCGCAGCCCGATCGCGATGCGGCCCAGACCGTCGCCGAGTTCCGCAAAGTGCACCCCGGCGTCGACGTCGAGATTTTCCGCTCCGGCACCACCGAGGTGATGAGCAAGCTCGCAGCCGAGATCGCGGCCGGACAACCCAAACCCGACGTGCTGCTGATTGCCGACGCGGTGTCCATGGAGGCGCTGAAGCGGGATGGCCGGCTGCTGGCCTACGCCGAGGCCAAAATCGACGGCTTCCGTGCCGGCTCGATCGACAAGGATCGCACCTACTTCGGCTCAAAGCTGATCACCACCGGGATTGCCTACAACACGGCCGCGAAGCTGAAACCGGAGTCCTGGCTCGACCTCGTGCGACCTGAGATGAAAGGGCAGGTTTCGATGCCGAGCCCGCTGTATTCGGGTGCGGCCGCCATCATGCTCTCGGCGATGGCCGCGCGCCCGGACGTGGGCTGGGGCTACTTCGACAAGCTCAGGGCGCTCGACGCGCAGGCCGTGCGCGGCAACGGCGCGGTGTTGAAATCGGTGGCGAGCGGCGAGAAGTCCTACGGCGTGCTCGTCGATTTCATGGCGCTGACCGCCAAGGCCAAGGGCTCGCCGATCGAGTTCGTGTTCCCGAAGGAAGGCGCACCCGCGGTGACCGAGCCTGTCGCGATCCTGAAAACGTCGGGAAATCCGGCCGCCGCGAAGGCCTTCGTCGATTTCATCCTCTCCGACGACGGCCAGAAGCTCGCGGTGAGCCAAGGCTATGTCCCTGCCAAGACCGGC
The DNA here is from genome assembly GCA_031418955.1 of Hyphomicrobiales bacterium. Classification (GTDB taxonomy): domain Bacteria; phylum Pseudomonadota; class Alphaproteobacteria; order Rhizobiales; family Hyphomicrobiaceae. The sequence continues at coordinate 3,516 of JANOJW010000694.1, forward strand.
ATCCCGAACCCGTCGTGGTTGCCGGCCGGCACCCAGATCAATCTGATGCCGCTCGACATCGCCGCCATCCTCGCCGCCACTGAAGGCGACAAGCGCCGCTTCGCCGGCATGTTCGGAGGGTGAAGGTCCGCGTGCGCGCTGTATCCCTCCCCGAGACCCGCCACGGCGAGCGCACGCTACTCGTCACACTCGTGCTGGTGATCGCGGCACTGTCGGCGCTTCCCGTTCTGCGGTTGCTGATCGAGGGCTTCTCGCTGGCCGGCGGCCTGTCGCTCGCGCCATTGCGGCGCGCGCTCGATGATCCGGCGACCTGGGTCGCGACCCGCAACAGCTTCGAGACCGCGATTGGTGGTACGGTGCTCGCCGTGATCCTCGGCACGGTGGTGGCGCTGACCGTCTCGCTGACCGATTTTCGCGCCCGGCACGCCTTCGTGTTCTGTTTCGTGCTGCCGTTGATGATCGCGCCGCAGGTGACGGCGCTCGCCTGGCTGCAGGTGACGGGGCCGGCGAGCCCGCTGCTGCAGATGCTTGGCCTTGCGCCGCCGATGGGCTCGAAGAACCCGCTCTACTCGCGCGAAGGCATCATCCTGTTGCTCGGCATCCAGTACGCGCCGTTGGTGTTCCTGACGCTGCGTGCGGGGCTTCGACAGTTGCCGCGCGAAATGATCGAGGCGGCGCAGGCGGCAGGCGCCGGCCGCTGGGTGGTGCTGCGCACGGTGATCCTGCCGTTGATGACGCCAGGCTTGATCGCGGGCACGGCGCTGGCCTTCGTCTCCTCGATCGGCAATTTCGGAATCGCGGCGCTGCTCGGCATCCCGGGTAAGTACGTCGTGTTGCCGACGCTGATCTACCAGCGGCTCGCGGGGCTGGGGCCCAGCGTGCTGTCCGAGGTCGCGGTGCTCTCGATGATCGTCGGCATCATCGCGGCCGGCGGCATCCTGGTACAGGACGTGCTCGCGCGGCGCAGCGATTACCGCATCGCCACCACGTCGATTGCGGCACGGCCGTTCCCGCTCGGACGCTGGCGGCGGCCGGTGGAGACGTTTGCGTGGACCTTCACGGCGCTGGTGCTGGCGATCCCGCTCCTGGGACTCGTCATCATGTCACTGGTGCCGGCCTATGGCGTCGCGCTCAACTGGGGCACGGCGACCTTCGCCAACTATGCCTATGTGCTCGTCGAGCATGCGGCGGCAAAGCGCGCGCTGTTCAACTCGATGTGGCTCGCGGGAACGGCCGCAGCCCTGATCGTCGTTGTGTCGATCCCGCTCGCCTATTTCCTCGTCTGGCGGCGCTCCCGACTGCTCCGCGTACTGGGACTTGCGGCGGAGCTGCCCTACGTGCTCCCAGGTGTGGTGCTCGCGATCGCGCTGATCCTTCTGCTGCTCAAACCCATCCCGTTGCTCGGCCTCGCGCTCTACAATACCGTGTGGATCATCCTCGTCGCCTATCTCGCGCGGTTCCTGGTGCTGGGCTTGAAGCCGATCATCAGCGGTTATCAGCAGCTCGACCGCGGCCTCGAGGAAGCAGCCCAAGTGGCGGGCGCGCGGCTGTTCCAGCGCTTGCGCCAGATCCTGGCGCCGATCGTGGCGCCGGCGGCGGCGGCGGGCGCGCTGCTCGTGTTCCTGACCGCCTTCAACGAGCTCACCGTCTCCGCACTGCTGTGGTCATCGGGCGCGGAGACGCTCGGCGTTGTTGTCTTCTCGTTCGAGCAGGCGGGCGAATCCAACTATGCCGCCGCGCTGGCGGTGCTCACCGTTGCCCTCACCGTCGGCCTGATGGGCGCGACGGCCGGCTTCGCGCGACGGTTGCCGGAGGGCGTGCTGCCGTGGCGCGACTGACGCTCGAAAGCGTATCGCGCCGCTTCGGCGCCTTCACCGCGCTCGACCGCGTGTCGATCGACGTCGCCGACGGCGAGCTGCTGGCCGTGCTCGGCCCGTCTGGTTGTGGCAAGACCACGCTGCTGCGCGCCGTCGCCGGTTTCGACCCCGTCGACGAGGGCGCCATCACCATCGGCGAGCGACGCGTCTCGGCGGCCGGCATCCACGTGCCGCCCGAGGAGCGCCGCGTCGGCATCGTGTTCCAGTCCTATGCGCTGTGGCCGCACATGTCGGTCGCCGAGAACGTCGGCTATCCCTTGAGAGTCGCGAAGACCCCGGTGCCCGAGCGCCAACGCCGGGTCGACGAAACGCTGGCGCTGGTCGGCCTCACCGGTTTCAACACCCGCAAGCCCGCCGAGCTCTCCGGCGGCCAGCGCCAGCGCGTGGCACTCGCCCGCTGTCTCGTGATGACGCCGTCGCTGGTGCTGCTCGACGAGCCGCTCGCCAACCTCGACGTGCACCTGCGCCACGCCATGGAGGCCGAGCTCGCGAGCCTGCACCGGCGCACCGCCATGACGATGATCTACATCACCCACGACCAGGCCGAGGCGATGGCGCTCGCCGATCGCATCGCTGTCATGGACAACGGCGCGGTGCTGCAGCTGGCGAGCCCGTCGATGCTCTACCGCGAGCCCGCGAGTGAAACGGTCGCGCGCTTCATCGGCGAGGGCATGGTCGTCGACGCCGACATCGCCGGCCGCGCGGCCGACGCCACCCGCCGGCACGCAACAATTGGGAGCATCCCGGTGGCGATCCGGGCGCCGGCAGGCTCGCGCGTCGAGGGCGGTGCACGCGTCTGCCTCAGGCCGCGCGATCTTGCCATCGCCGCGCCGGGCGAACCGGCACTCGAAGCGCATGTGGTGCGCACGTTGTATCGCGGCGGCGCTTTTCGCATCGAGGCGCGTGCCGGCGCAACAGGCGACGAGATCCTCCGCCTCGACGCCCCCGAACCATGCGGCCTGAAGCCAGGCGATGCCGTCCGCCTCGCCCTCAAGGACGGCTGGCTCCTCGGGTGATCGCACATGTCTGGTTACGGTGCCTTTGCAGGCTGGTGCAACAGTGCACCCCAGCGCGGTTGTCATGTGTGGACGGCACCGCCCCAGTCCTCACCCCGCCTGGTCCCTGATGCGCGCCAGCGCCTCGTCGCGTCCAAGGGCGGCCATCACGTCGAACACCGGCGGCGAGACGCCCCTGCCCGTCAGTGCCGCGCGCAACGGCTGCGCCAGGTTGCCAAGCTTGGCGCCGGTGGCCTCGGCATGCGCACGCACCGCCGCCTCGAGCGTCGCTGCGGTCCAGTCGCTGCACCCACCGAGCACAGGGCCGAGCGCCGTCAATGCCGCACGCGCGCTCGCATCGAGCGCCTTCGCCGCCTTGTCGTCGAGGGGCAATGGGCGCGTGGCGATCAGAAACGCCGCGCCGTCGACCAGCTCTGGCAACGTCTTGGCGCGCGTCTTGAGCCCCGGCAGAGCTGCCGCGAGCTTGTCCCAGCCGACGCCTGCGAACCGCTTGGCCAAGGCTTCGCCGTTGGAGGCAGCGGGGAGGAACGCCTGGATGTGCGCCAGTAGCTCGGCATCGCTCTCAGCCTTGATGTACTGCGCATTGACATCGCCGAGCTTCACGAAGTCGAAGCGAGCCGGAGACTTGTTCACGTCGTCGATGTCGAACCACTGCACGGCTTGGCTCGTCGAAAAGATCTCGTCGTCGCCGTGGCTCCACCCCAGCCGCGCGATGTAGTTGCGCAAACCGGCCGGCAGATAGCCCATGGCGCGGAACTCCTCGACGCCTTGCGCACCGTGCCGCTTGGAGAGCTTGGCGCCGTCCGCGCCGTGGATCAGCGGGATGTGCGCGAACACCGGCACGTCCCAGCCCATGGCCTTGTAGAGCAGCGACTGGCGCGCGGCGTTGTTGAGATGGTCGTTGCCGCGGATCACATGCGTGACGCCCATATCGTGATCGTCCACCACGACGGCCAGATTGTAGACCGGCGTGCCGTCGCCGCGCAGGATGATCATGTCGTCGAGCTGGTCGTTGCGGAACACGACGCGGCCCTGCACGCGGTCCTCTACCACCGTCTCGCCCTCACGTGGAGCCTTGAGCCTGATCGAAGGCTTGACGCTGGAGGGCGCCTCGCGCGGATCGCAGTCGCGCCACGGGCTCTCGACCTTCTGGGGACCGCGGGGCGCGCGCTTCTCCTGTTTCGCCACCTCGCGCTCGGCGGCAATCGCGGCCTGCATCGCCTCCAGCTCGGCGGGCGTGAGATAGCAAAGGTAGGCGTTGCCGCGCGCCAGCATCTCGTGCGCCACCGCCGCGTGCCGCTTGGCCCGCTGCGACTGGTAGACGGTCTGGTCGTCCCACTCGAGCCCGAGCCATGTCAGGCCATCGAGAATTGCTGCTGTGGCGGCGTCCGTCGACCGCTCACGGTCGGTGTCCTCGATCCGCAGCAGGAACTTGCCGCCGGTGTGGCGGGCATAGAGCCAGTTGAACAGGGCCGTGCGCGCCCCGCCAATGTGCAGGTAGCCGGTGGGCGAGGGTGCGAAACGGGTGACGACGGGTTTGGTCATGGTGAGAGACTGTTCAAGTTCGTTCAGTTCAGTTGCGTTCGCGGGGGTGTCTATCACATTCTGCCGACGCGCCTCGGGCCAAAAACGGTCCGTCGGCGATCCGACACCGCCAAGAGAGCCGCCATGCCCGCCAGCTATGTCAACCACCGTGCCCAGTTGAAAGCCATTCTGCGGGGTTGGGGGATGCCCGAGGACAACGCCGAGATCACGGCCGAGGTGCTGGCGTGGTCGGACCTGCACGGCGTCGACAGCCACGGCATCTCGATGATCCCGAGCTACGATACCTACCGCCGCAACGGCCGGGTGCGCATGGACGCGCAGCCCCGCATCGTCTCGCAGACGCCGGTGTCGGCCGTCATCGACGGCGGCGGCGGGCTCGGCCACGTTCCGGGCCACTTCGCCATGACCACCGCGATCGCCAAGGCCCGGACCGTCGGCATGGCGGCCACCGTCGTTCGCGCCTCGGCGCATTTCGGCGCCGCCGGCTTTTATGCCCTGATGGCCGCCAACGCTGGTCTCGTCGGCATGGCCTGCACGTCGGCGGCCGGCATCCAGGTGGCGCCGACGTTCGGTAAGCAGGCGCGCCTTGGCACCGACCCCTGGTCGTTCGCAGCGCCCAGCGCCGACGGTGTTCCGTTCCTGCTCGACATGGCGACGACGACGGTCGCTGCCGGCCGCATCCGCAATAAGGCCAACGAGAAGTTGCCCACGCCCGACGGCTGGGTGCTGGACCGCGACGGCAATCCCTCGAACGATCCGCTGGTGGCGAAGGAGAAGGGCGGCTTCCTCACCTCGCTGGGTGGTTCGCCCGAAAACTCGAGCTACAAGGGTTATGGCCTCGCGGTGATGGTCAACATCCTGGCGTCCTGTCTGTCAGGCGCAACGCTGATCACCGATCCCGCACACACCAAGACGCCCGCCGGCATGGACATCGGCCACTTCTTCATGGCGATCGACCCGGCGATCTTCCGGGGTGCTGGCGAATTCGAATCCGACGTCGCGTCGTTCCTCGGTGTGCTGCGTACGACGACGCCGATAGATCCAGCGCAGCCCGTCATGGTGGCCGGCGACCCGCAGTGGAAGCACGCCGAGGCGCGCCTGCGCGACGGCATTCCGGTGGGTCAGGGCCTCATGACGCAAGTGAGGCAAATCGCGCAAGCCGCAGCCGCGGAGTGGCTGCTCGATTGACAATGCCGCCTCTGGCGATGAAGCCGGTCACGTTCAGACCGGGGATTAAGGCCAAACGACATCCGATGGACATATGGTGAGCGCTGTGACAGCGTTGTGGGCTTGGACGTTGTCAGTTGCGAGGAGTTTCCCATGTTCAGTCACGTCTTCGTCGGCGCCAACGATGTCGCCGCATCGCAGAAGTTCTATGACGCAGCGCTCGGCGCACTCGGCGTGCCAGCCGGCAAAGCCGACCCGAAGGGCCGCGTCTTCTACCGCACCAAGACCGGCATGTTCGGCCTGACCAAGCCGATCGACGCCAAGGCCGCGAGCCACGCCAACGGCGGTACCATCGGCTTTGCGGCCGAGACCCCGGAGAAGGTGAAGGCGTTCCACGACGCGGGCGTCGCCGCCGGCGGCAAGTCGATCGAGGACCCGCCAGGCTGGCGCGAGGGTTCGGCCGGCAAGCTGTATCTGGCCTACCTGCGCGATCCGTCCGGCAACAAGATTTGCGCGATGTGCCGCGGCTGACGGGTAGGGAAATCCAGAGGCGATAGCCGTGCCGACTGTATTCCGATGGAACGGCTATCGCTTCTACTTCTACAGCCATGAAGGCTCGGAGCCGCCGCACATTCACGTCGACAAGGCAGGCTCCTCAGCGAAGTTCTGGCTCAGCCCCGTAGTCCTGGCACGCAATTTCGGCTACTCGGACCGCGAACTCAATCAGCTGCACGACAAGATCACCGAGAGTCGGCAGGATATTCTGCAGGTTTGGAATGACCACTTCCGAAACAATCCCTGATGAACGCGTGACAAGCGTCACCTTCACGAACGAGCGCCTCGAAGTCGAACTGTGCGATGGACGGCGCATCTCGGTTCCGCTCGTGTGGTATCCGCGCCTCGCAGATGCAACCCCCGAGCAACGAGAAACGTGGGAGCCGTGCGGGGCCGGTTATGGCATCCATTGGCCGCTGATCGACGAGGACCTGAGTGTCGAAGGCCTGTTGCGCGGTGCGCCGGCGCCGAAGCGCAAGGGGTAGCGGTCCATTCGCTCTGTTGGCCGCCACTCACTGAACACTGCGAGACGCCACACGCGTGACCAATCAAGACCATCCGGATTTGCGCTCGTTCGGACGGCGGCGCGGACGCAAGATCTCGCCGCGGCAGGAGACACTGCAGCGCGATCTGCTGCCGCGCGTTATCGTGGACCTGCAAGCGCCCACAGCCTCCCGCCTCGATGCGCTGTTTCACGCGCCGGTTGGAATTGGGCAACTGAAGGCGCAAGAAGCCCACGCGCCGGTTGCTGGTGGGCAACTGAAGGCGCGAGAAGTGTGGCTCGAGATCGGGTTCGGCGGCGGTGAGCATCTCGTCTGGCAAGCCGAGCACAATCCGGACGTCGGCCTCATCGGTTGCGAGCCGTTCGAGGAGGGCGTGGTCAAGGTTCTGACCCAGGTCGACGAGCGCGGCCTGCGTAACATCCGCTTGCACCCGGACGATGCCCGCCCGCTGCTGCGCTGGTTGCCGCCGGCCTCGATTGCCCGCGCGTTCATTCTGTTCCCGGATCCCTGGCCGAAGCGCAAGCATCAGAAGCGGCGGTTGATCAACGAGGTCCTGCTCGCCGAGCTGGCGCGGGTGATGAAGGCTGGCGCGGAACTACGCATCGGCACCGACATCGCCGATTGCGCCCGCACGATCCTGATGGCTTTTCAGCAAACCGGCGCGTTCACGTGGTCGGCGCGCGGCCCGGACGACTGGCGCGTTCGCCCCGCCGACTGGCCGCAGACGCGTTACGAGGCCAAGGCCTTGCGCGAGGGACGCCGCTCCGTTTACTTGTCTTTCATCCGCACGACAGTTTGAGATCAGCCGAGGAGGATTGCCACGTTGACCACCATCCTTCACGAAACCACCGAAACCGTCTGTCCCTCCGCACGAGCCGACGGCGCAGCGCTCTGGCTCTCGGCCCCCGATCTGGAGCGGGCGACCGGCTGGGCCCTGAAGCCCGAAGGGTTGTGCCGCGATGCGCTCTGCATCCCGATCCCGCCACCCCTGCGCTCGACGCTCGTAAAAAACGAGGCGATCGACGCCGCCGGTCTCTGGAGCAGCCTTGGCAACCCGGTCGCGCACGACGAGGGGAACGCCGTATGGCTCTTGGGTACGGGCTCGGGCCAACGCTCCGCGGCTCTCGAAACGCTCGAGGCGCCCGATTTTGCGCTCCCCGACCTCGCCGGCGTGTCGCACCGGCTCGCGGACTATAGAGGCCGAAAGGTGCTGGTCGTCAGTTGGGCCTCGTGGTGAGGCTGCAGGGCAGACCTGCCCGTGTGGCAGGCCATCTTCGACGACTACAAGGCCAAGGGGTTCATGGTGCTGGCCATCGCCATGGACACGCCAGACGCGGCGCGCCCCTGGATCGAGGCCGCCAAGCCGACGTATCCCTGCCTGATCGACCGCGATCACCACGTCGCCGATATCTACAACATGGTGAACGTGCCGCAGGCGGTGTGGATCGACGAGCAAGGCTTGATGGTGCGGCCACCCGAGAACGCCGGCGGATCCGACGTGTTCCGCCAGATGGACCGGCAAGCGCGCACGCTCGCCCCCGACCTCGTTGCCGAGCGCGATCGACTGAAGGCGCGCTATGTGGCGGCCATTCGCGACTGGGCCGCCAACGGGCCTCAGTCCCGGTTCGCCATGGATCGAGACAAGCTCAAGGCGCGCTTGCGTCCGGCGGACCGATCGATTGGGGAGGCCCACGCCGCGTTCCGCCTCGGCACATGGCTGTTGCGCAATGGCCGCAGCGACGATGCCGCCCGCCACTTCACAGAGGCGAGCCGCCTGCATCCTCAATCGTGGAACATCTGGCGTCAGGCCGCGACCAAGGATCAAAGTGGCTTGGCGACGGGCCCCGCCTTCTTTGCGCGGGTCGATGCCTTGGACAGCAGAACCTACTACGAACAGGTGAATCTCGAGGGCTGAACACGCGGGCGCAAGCCGCCACTGACAGGCCGTTGACACTGGCTGCCGACATTTTGCTCGTTGCGTGCCTTTTTCGCTTGCGCGAAGGCCCCGCCTCAAGTAATCGTGATGATGCTCATGATCATCTCGACTTTGGAGTGGATCCTCGGATCCGCTCTTTTTGTTTTGGGCGATGCGCATGGGCAGATTCTGGCCGAAATCAGTGTTGGAATTGGCAGCGTGAGCGAGCCGGCGCCCGAGTCGCGTTTCATCAGGGAGACCGGAGCGGCGGTCACCATCGCCGAGCTTGCCGAGCCCGTTCTCGAGAGCCTCGGCTTCCGCGTCGTGCTGGTTCGCATCATGGGCGGACAGGGTCCGATCATCGAGATCTTGGCTGAGCGCCCCGACGGCACGATGTCGATCGAGGACTGCAGGTCTGTCTCACTCGATCTGTCGCCGTTGCTGGATGTGCACGACCCGATGCCTGGGCAGAGCTACCGGTTGCAGGTCTCCTCGCCCGGTATCGACCGCCCGTTGGTGCGCCTGTCGGATTTCGACACGTGGGCCGGCTACGAGGCGAAGATCGAGATGAAGGAGCTGATCAGCGGCCGGCGACGGTTCCGTGGGATCATCGAGGGCTTCGAAGGCACCGAGGTGCGGCTCGATGTGGAGCTCCCCGATGTAGGGCGCCAGACGATCGGGCTGCCCGTAAGCCTGATCGCGGAGGCGAAACTGGTGCTGACCGACGATCTGGTGCGCGAGTCGCTGCGCCGGTCGAAGAAGGCGAAGATGACTGAGGCTGCTTCCCCGCCGCCGACCGAGGCCGAGGCTCAAATGCAGCCCACACCGGTCGGTAGCCCGGCTGCTGGTGGGCAGCCGAAGGGCCAGCAGAGAGCGAACTCGAAGGCGAAACCCACACCGGTTGGTAGCCCGGCTGCTGGTGGGCAGCCGAAGGGCAAGCACGAAGCGCATCCGAAGGCGCAAACCAAGAAACCAAGTGGCAAGAAGGGTTGAACCGATGGCGCAGGCAGGCATCAGCGCAAATCGCCTCGAGCTTCTCCAGATCGCAGATGCGGTCGCGCGCGAGAAGTCGATCGACCGCAAGATCGTCATCCAATCGATGGAGGAAGCGATCCAGAAGGCGGCGAAGGCACGCTACGGCCAGGAGAACGACATCCGCGTCGTGATCGATGCGAAGTCCGGCGAGACCCGGATCACGCGGGTCGTCACGGTGGCGGAGGCCGTCGAGAACGACAGCCAGCAGATCACACTCGCCGACGCGCAGAAGAAGAAATCCGACGCCGCGATCGGCGAAGAGTTTGTCGAGGTGCTGCCGCCGATGGAATTTGGCCGCGTCTCCGCGCAGAACGCCAAGCAGGTGATCGTCCAGAAGGTGCGCGAGGCCGAGCGCGACCGCCAGCACACCGAGTACAGGGACCGTGTCGGCGAGATCATCAACGGCACCGTCAAGCGCGTCGAATACGGCAACGTCATCGTCGATCTGGGCCGCGCCGAGGGCATCATCCGCCGCGACGAGATGATCCCGCGCGAAAATGTCCGGCTCGGCGATCGCATCCGCTCCTTCATCTACGACGTTCGGCGCGAGCAGCGCGGTCCCCAGATTTTCCTGTCGCGGGCCCGGCCGGAGTTCATGATGAAGCTGTTCGCCATGGAGGTCCCCGAGATCTACGACAACATCGTCGAGATCAAGTCGTGCGCGCGCGATCCGGGATCCCGCGCCAAGATCGCGGTGATCTCCAAGGATTCCTCGATCGATCCCGTCGGCGCCTGCGTCGGCATGCGCGGCCAGCGCGTGCAGGCCGTGGTTGCCGAGCTGCAGGGCGAGAAGGTCGACATCATCCCGTGGAACGAGGATGCCGCGACCTTCATCGTCAACGCGCTGGCGCCGGCCGAAGTCTCGAAGGTGGTGCTCGACGAGGAGTCCAACCGCATCGAGGTCGTGGTCGACGAGAAGCAGCTGTCGCTCGCGATCGGCCGCCGCGGCCAGAACGTGCGGCTGGCATCGATGCTGACCGGCTGGGCGATCGACATCCTGACGGAGCAGGAGGAATCCGACCGCCGCCAGGAGG
>JANOJW010000695.1:0-4074 GCA_031418955.1 Hyphomicrobiales bacterium
GCTGATCGAGCAAGCTCCCAAGCCGGCTGCGCTCAGCACTGCAAGCACACGTGCGCGATAGGTGAAGTTCGGCATCTTCGAGTCTCCGATGAAATTTGCTGGCCGCAACGCCAACCGGACACTCGAAACAGGCGGCTCAAGAGGGATTGATACATACCAGAGGTTGTCTTCTGTTGCCTCAAGAGTCGGGCCTCGTCAACAATTTAAAGTTGCGTTCAAAACAACACCTCGCCGCCAGCCATCTAACCGCCTCGGGCACATCAGACCGGTGAACGGATGCGACAATGAAGATAAAACTATTGGTTTCGCGCTGTTTTTTGTGGAACCCGAAACGATGACACTCGTCGTTAGAATTGTTTTTACCAATACTGACTACTACTTATGCGTGTATTTTGAGATCGTGGCTCCGCCCGACACCACAACCACTTGCAACCTTAAGTAAGCGAGAAATCCCCAATGTCCTCGACGACCGTCCTGCCGACCGCACATCTGATTGCTCGTCTGCGTGAACTGGGCGCCATCTCCCGCGCCAAGCCGCTACGCTTGGTTCTCGAGCCCCGCGTCGTCTTCGATGCCGCAGCCACGGCGATTGCAGCCGAGGTCGTCGCAGCGGCAGCCGAGAGCGCGACCCCATCAGCCGCTGCGTCGGGCGCGGCGGCAACCGCCGAAGCCGCAGCGCAAGTCACCGACGCCCTGGTGGCGGTGCCCAGTGCCGGGCCCACCGAGTGCATCGTCTTCATCGACTCGGCAGTGAAGGACGCGGCCACCCTTGCCAAGTCCGTGCAGCCTGGGGCCGAGATCGTGCTGCTGTCTGGCGATCGCGATGGGCTCGAGCAGGTCGCGACCTACCTCGAAGGGCGCAAGAACATCGGAGCAGTCCATCTTCTCACGCACGGCGACTCGGGCGAGCTGAGGCTCGGCTCGAGTACCCTCACGACCGCCTCGATCGCCGGCGAGCACGCCGACGAGCTGGCCATCATCCGCAGCGCACTCTCCGCCAACGCCGATATCCTGATCTACGGTTGCGAGGTATCCCAGGGCGACAAGGGACAGGCTTTCGTCAGCGCCCTCTCCGAAGCGACTGGTGCCGATATCGCCGCATCCAACGACGTCACCGGCCACGAAATGCGCGGCGGCAATTGGGACCTCGAGACGCAGATTGGCGGGATCGAGGCGCGAATTCTCTCCGCCCCCGAATGGGACAACATCCTCGCCCCGCTGGTCGTCTCAGTCTCCGGCGAGCCGACAGTCACGAACGCCACCGGCTCGATCAGCATCGGTGGTGTCGCGATCCCGACCGGCGCGGGGGGGCTCACAGCCGTGTGGAGCAACGCCGGCACGATCGGCAGCGCTTCCATCGACATCAAGGCCTCGATTGTATCGGTCAGCGCCGGCACAGTGGCGTTCAACACGTCCGCCGATGATCTGTCGTTCTGGATCTTCAACGGCGGCGTCGATGCGACCGCGGTGGTGAAGTGGGAGATCTTCGCCTCCGGCACCGGACAGACAGTCTACGCCGTCGGCAGCCCGAATCTGACCATCCTCGACATCGACGGCGTCGGCGGCGTACCCAATACGCGGGAGATAGTCCGCCCGCAGCTCGAGGGCCTGTCCTCCTACACGGTCAACGGTTCGACGAACCTCGCCGTTGCGGTTTCGCCCTCTGGCGTCACCGTGAGTGGTACTCAAAACGAGACCGCCAACCCGCCGCTCCCGGTCTCCATGGTCCAGTTCAGCTGGCGGGACGTGTCGAGCTGGACGGTCGAGTACACCATCAAGAGCGTGTCCTCGAACGCCAACTTCCGCCACGACGGCGACGGCGATTTCACGTTTGCTTCCGCGACCATCTCTTCGCTGCTCGGCCTCGACCTCGACGCCAACAACTCAGCAGCGAGCGGTACCGCCCATCGAGCGACCTTCACCGAGAACGGCTCCGCGGTCGGGATCGTGGACGGGGATGTCGCGATCGCCCAGAACGCCGCGCTCGGCAGCGAGCTGCATTCAGTCAAAGTCAATCTGAGCAATGCACAAACCGGCGACCGTTTGGTGGTCGCAGGCTCCACCGATGCGAGCGGGACCTTCGGGGCAGCCGGCGCGACGTTCGGTTACACAATGACTTCGAGCGGCGGCCAGATCGAGATTGCGCTCTCCGGCACAGGGACCGCCGCCCAGTATCAGGCCGCTCTACAGCAGATCAGCTTTGAAAACACGTCGGAAAATCCCTCCACCGTCGACCGGCAGATCATAATTTCTGTGCGCAATGCCACGTTCGCTACGACGAGCAACGAGGCGCTTGCGACAATTCAAGTGGTCCGCGTCAATGACGCACCTACCGATGGCAACGAGACCTTATCCTTCGGCGAGGACACGACCGCGAGCGGCAACCTGCTCGCCAATGCCAGCGATGTGGACGGCAATCCGCTCTCCATCGATGCGTTCTCCATCGCGGGTCAGGCGGGTCCTTTCGCCATCGGCACGCCCTACGTCATCACAGGCGTCGGCTCGGTCACGATCGATGCCGACGGCAGCTACACGTTTGCGCCCGCCGCCAACTACTCCGGCGCCGTGCCGGCCATCACCTACACCGTCTCCGACGGCAACGGCGGAACGGACACCTCGTCGATCGCTCTCTCCATCACTGCGATCAACGATGCGCCTGTTGCGATTGCTGATACGGCGACGCAGATTGCGGGCTCGCCCGTCACCATCCCGGTCTTGGGCAACGATACAGACATCGACAACGCGATCGATCCAGCTTCGGTGCAGATCAACGGCACGGCAGGTCCCGGGCAGGGTCTCACAGTCGCGGGTGAAGGCACTTGGTCGGTCAACACCAGTACGGGTGCGATTACCTTCACGCCAGTGGCAGGCTTCGTCGGCGCTCCAACGGCAATCAGCTATTCGGTGGCCGACGCTTCCGGCGAACGCACGGCTGCGGTTTCGGTTTCGATCCTGCCGCTGACGTCAGCGCCGCATCTCGATCTTTCGGGTCAGACACCGCACATCAATGTGGCCGGTCAGACGCCGGTCTGGGGCGCCTTCACTTATCCCCACAACGGCGGTTTTGGCGCCAACCCGAGCTGGGCCAGCCCCTATGGCACGGCGGTCTTCGCTTCTGTCAGCCCTGAAGCTGGCGGTCCCGGTCTGACGCTCACCAACAACGGCTCGTCCGGGTATGTCACAGGCGTCGCCAGCACCACGCTCGCGCAATCGATCGCGCAAGGTGAATACATTTCAATGCCGTTCACGACCAATGGCACCATTCCAGACGTCTGGATCCAGGAATCCGCGCTGCGCTTTGCGAGTGGCAATTTCCAATTCGCCCTCGTGATTTCATCTGACGGCTTTCAGTCCGGCACGGTGCTGTCGCAAGACAAGACCGCCAACAATTATGCCGGGCCCTATTATGACGGCAACTCGAACTATGGCCTGACTGCGGCTGCCGACTTCAAGCTCCAACCCGGCACCGGCTACGAACTGCGCGCCTACATCTACAACATGCCAGGCGGCGCGGGCGCCACCGGCACGTGGGACGACTTCTACTTCATCTACTCGAATGACCCGACCGGCCACGAGGCCACCTTCACGGAAGGAGGCGCGGCGGTTTCATTGTCGGCTGCAAGCATTGAAATCGAAGATGCGGTGCAGGCCAGCCTGGCGTCAGGCAACATCGTGTTGACCAACAAGCAAGTCGGCGACCGCTTCGTCATCGGGTCGACGGTTGTGGCCAACGGCTCGACAGGGACCGTGAGCGGCGTCTCCTACTCTGTTACCGAGACGGCGAGCACCATCCAAATCGCGCTCTCCGGCAGCGCGACAAAGGCTGCCTATTCCGCGCTCATCGATTCGATCAAATTCCAAAACACATCGGACGACCCCGCAACTGCGGACCGCACGATCAACGTGTCGGTCAATGACGGGGTGCAGGCCTCCAACACGGCGGTAGCAATGATCCACGTCGAGGCGGTCAACGACGCGCCGGCGATTGCGCTCGGCGAGGAGGTTCAAGTCTCCTCGAAGGCCAACGGCAGCTACGAAGGCAATGCCCCCGGCGTCAATCGCAACACGCACAAC
>JANOJW010000696.1:0-1830 GCA_031418955.1 Hyphomicrobiales bacterium
AGACCCCGCGTGACGAACGAGGAAACGCCAGCGGATGAGTGCCCCCGCCGCGCAAGGCGGCCTATTCAGTATCAGCGGCCGGCAATGGCTCATCCTGCTGATGGTGCAGCTGTCGAACATGCTGTTCGGCATGACCATCACGCTGGCCAACCTGGTGCTGCCGCAGGTCCGCGGCACGCTCTCCGCGACCCAGGACGAAGTCTCCTGGGTGGTGACGCTCAATCTCGTCGCCACCGCCGTCGCGACGCCGATGACGAGCTGGCTCGCGAGCCGGCTGGGCTGGCGCAACATGATGTTCGGCACCGTACTCGGCTTCACCATCTCGTCGTTCCTGTGCGGCATCGCCAACAGTCTCGAGACGCTGATCCTCGCCCGTGTGCTGCAAGGCGCATTCGGTGCGCCGATCATGCCGATGGGGCAGGCGATCCTGCTCGCCACGTTCCCCAAGCACCTGCAGCCGTTCGCCCTCGTCATGTGGGGCGTCGGCGCGGTGTTTGGTCCCGTGCTGGGCCCGATCCTGGGCGCCATGGCGACGGAGGCCTACAACTGGCGGGCGGCGTTCTTCATGATCGTGCCGCCCGGTCTCGCAACCATGCTGTGCATCTGGTTTGCGCTGTCGGACTACACGCAGCGCACGACGGTGCAGTTCGACTGGATCGGGTTTCTGGCGCTGTCGACGGCGATCGTGTGCGCGCAGCTCGTATTCGACCGCGGCCAACGACTCGACTGGTTCGACAGCCGCGAGATCATGGCGTGCACGTTCGTCGGACTGCTCGCGTTCTGGATCTTCATCGCGCATTGCCTCACCGCGTCGCAACCATTCCTCAATCCACGATTGCTGCTCGACCGGAACTTCTCGGTCGGCGTGATGATCGCCTTCGTGATGGGCATGCTGAACTTCACCAGCCTCGTGCTGTTCCCGAGCCTGCTGCATGACCTGCGCGGCTATCCCGACAACGTCATCGGCATGCTGATCGCGGCGCGGGGCATCGGCAATTGGACGGCCTTTTTCTTCATCGCGCAGCTGACCCGCATCGCGCCGCGGTTGGCGATCGGCTCGGGGCTAGCCATCCAGGCGGCGGGTGGCTTTTGGATGTCGACCTTCGACATCAACGTCACGGAAAACAGCGTGTTCTGGAGCCATTACCTGTTGGGGCTCGGCCAGTCGGTCGCCTTCACGCCGATGACGGTGATGGCTTTTGCGACGCTGCCGCGGCATCAACTGACGGAAGGCTCGGCGGTGTTCACGCTGATGCGCAACTTCGGCTCGAGCCTGTTCATCTCGCTGTCGGTGCTGGTGCTCGTGCGCACGACATCGATGAATTACGCGCGGCTCACCGAGTTCATCTCGCCCTATCGCGAGGCGTTCAGCTTTCCAGGCCTGCCGCCCGCCTGGGATCCGGCGACCGCGGCAGGCCTGATGCGCATCTCGGCCGAAGTGCAGCGGCAGGCGGCGATGATCGGCTACATCAACGCCTTCACGCTGATGGCGATGACGGCAGCGGCGGCCGTGCCTCTCGCCTGCCTGCTGCGAACCGCGCGGCAGGACGGGTGAGCGAGGCACGACCTGTCACAACGTCGTTCCACAACCGCCACCGATCCGAGGCGACGGTTTTTGATCCGTTGCGGTCGGGTGACAACCTCGCATTTGTCATGTGTGGACGGCACCCGAGATGCAACGGATTTCTCGGGTGCTGCGTGCTCGCGGTTGGGGTGCGGTCATGTGTACGGCCTGTCGGTGTGGCAGTTTGCGCCACTGGCCATGATGCCCACCCCGATGCTGGAGGTCGTGCCGGTCGTCTTGGCGGAGCCGAGCTGCGCTCAGACGGC
>JANOJW010000697.1:0-8188 GCA_031418955.1 Hyphomicrobiales bacterium
CCATGACGCGAAAGCGCAAGCCCGCCGGCGAATTGGGCCTCGCGCGCGAAGATCACGTCCTCTCGATCGATCTGATCGGTCCAACCATGGCCTACGCCCGGGTCAAGTGCCAGCTGCCGCCGCGCTATTTCACCGACCAGCTCTGCCTGCTCAAGGTGGACGGCCGCTGGCTGGTCGCCCAGAAGGTGTTCCAGACCGAGCAACGCTGAGCACCGCAGTCCAACTGTCCGATCACATCAGAGGTTCCCATGCCCGATCTCGAAATCATCGGCGTTCCGTTCTCGAACTACGTCCGCTCCGTCCGCATGCTCTGCGAGGAGAAGGGCGTCGCCTACAAACTGACGCCCTCGCGCCCGCACACGCCCGAGGTCACCGCCATCCACCCCGCGGGCCAGATCCCGGTGATGCGGCATGGCGACGTCGCGCTGTTCGAGACCAAGGCCATCGCGACCTACATCGACAAGGCGTATCCCGGCGCGAAGTTCATCCCCGAGGATGCGGTGGGTGCGGCACGCGTCGAGCAGTGGGTGTCCTGGGGCAACGCCAAGGTCGACCACTGGATCATGCGTCAGTTCGTAGTGCCGCAGGCCTTCTTCGACAAGGCCAAGGGGCCCGACATGGCGCGCGTCACTGCCGCCGTTCCCGAGATCGAGAAATGCTGCGCCGTAATGGACGCTCAGGTCGCCAAGACCGGGCATCTCGCGGGCTCAGCGCTCACCTACGCCGACATGCACGTGCTGCCGATGATCGTGACCATGCAGGCCTATCCGCTCGGCCGCGAGATCGCGCCGAAGTTCAAGCACCTGATGGCCTATGCGGATCGCCTCACCGGGCGCGCGTCGTGGGCGAGCTCGGCGCCGCCGCCGCGTTGAGAAGCTCTCCGTCGAATGGCGTCAAGCAGCATCCCGGCGCTTCAGGGCCTCGCTGATCGCGTCGGGCGCGCGCTCGATTGCCGACAAGTAGGCGCGAATGACGGGATCGAGATCGACCTCGCCGCGCTCCCATGAGCGCAGCGTGGCCATCGGAATGTGAAACGCTTCGGAGAACTCGCTCTGGGTCATGCGCAGCTTGAAGCGCACTTTCCGCACCGGCGTTGCGCGCCTCATCTTGGCAAGCTGGTGCTCGGTCAAAGGCTGTGCATCGGGGTCGCTCTTGGCGCGCTCGATCACTTGCTCGTCGGTCAACGCATCGAAAGCGGCCCAATCCGTGCCGCCGTCCTTAGGTTTCTTGGTCTTAGCTTTGGTCGGCATAGTCCTGGTGTTCCTGCGAGGTCGCCTTGCGCGCCGAGATGATGCGAATTCGTTGGCCTCGCTCGGTGTAGACGACGGTCAAAAGGCGGCCTTGCACCTCCGCAATCCTTACATTCCTATCCTCATCTGGATCGTCGTCCATTCTGTCCAGAAACCGCTCAGCTTCGAACACCTCGCGGGCAGTATCCAAGCTGATGTTGTGCTTGCGCAGGTTGCTCGCCGCCTTCCGATCGTCCCACTCGAAGCGATCGTCTCGCATTGGTCGCCGATCGAAGCATCAAGTTGGCCTTGCCGTTGGTCGCGGTGAGTGCGCGGGCGGGGAGAGACACCGCCCGCGCAATGTCGCCAATCAGACTTTCTTCGGGCCCCAGAACCACGGCAGCGGGCCGTTGCCGATGCCCTCGACGTTGGCGCGCCACGCCTGGAACGTCTTGTAGAAGCCGGTCGGGATCCAGGTGACGCTCTCCATCGATGCCTTGTTGATGGCGGCCATGGCGGTCTTCTCCTCGGCGACACTCTTGGCGTCGAACCACTCCGCGACCCCCTTCTCGACGTTGGGATCGTCGGGCCAGCCGAACCAGGCCGGGCCCTTCTCGCCGCCCGCGCGCGCCGCGATATGGCCGGCCGGGTTCGCAGCGTCCGCGCCCGCGTGCCAAGTGTGGAACATGCCCCAGCCGCCCTGACCGGGCAGGTTCTTCGACGCGCGGCGCTGGCCGACGGTGCCCCAGTCGGTCGCGACGAAGTCGACCGTCATGCCGATCTTCTTCAAGAGGTCGGCGGTGATCTCGCCCATGGCCTTCAGCGGCGGCTGATCCTGCGCGACGAGGCAGGTGACGGCCTGGCCCGCATACTTCGCCTCGGCCAGCAGCTTCTTGGCGCCGTCGATGTCACGCGGGCCGGTCAGCACCTCGCCACCGGCATCGGAGAACACGGCCGTGCCGGGCGTGAACACGCTGCCGAGCTTGCTCCACAGCGCCTGGTCGTTGCCGACCACGGCGCGCATGTAGTCCTCCTGATTGAGCGCCATCTGCACCGCGCGCCGCACCTTCACATCGTTGAACGGAGGGTGCAGGTGATTGAGGCGGAAGGCGCCGATGTTGCCGAGCGGGTCGGCGATGTCGACCTTTATGTTACGGTTGCGCTTCAACACCGGGATGAGGTCGGTGAGCGGGCTCTCCCACCAGTCGATCTCGCCATTCTGCAATGCTGCCGATGCGGTCGCGGGATCGGGCATGATCACCCATTCGATGCGGTCGAAGTTGACGACCTTGCCGCCCGACCACCAGTCGGGAGCCTCGCTGCGGGCGACGTAGTCTTTGTTCTTCTCGAAGGCCGCGAGCGCACCGGGCTTCCAGTCCGCGCGCACGAACTTCATCGGGCCGGAGCCGATATACTCCTCGATCTGCTTGAAGGGATCGGTCTTGGCGAGCCGCTCGGGCATGATGAAGCAGCACGGCGTGCCGACCTTGCCCAGCGCGTAGAGCATCTTCGGGTATGGCTTCGCCAGCACCCACTTGACGGTGTTGTCATCGACGGCGGTCAGCTCCTTGTTGATCGCCTTCAGCATCTGGCCCATGGCGTCGCGATTGGTCCAGCGCGTGATCGAGGCGACCACGTCCTTGGCGGTGACCGGGGCGCCGTCGTGCCACTTGAGACCCGGGCGCAATTTGAACGTCCAGGTGAGGCCGTCGGAGGAGACCTCCTCGCCCTCGACCATCTGGCGCTTCGGCTCGAGCTTGGAGTTGAGCCCATAGAGCGTATCCCAGACGAGCTGGGAGGCGTTGCGCACGACATACTGCGTGCCCCAGATGGGATCGAAGTTCGCAAGATTTGCCTGCGGCACGAATTTGAGCACCTTGGCGCCCTGCGCGATCGCCGGCGCGGCGAGGCCGCCTGACGCGGCGATGGCGCTCGTACTGGCCGATGCCTTGAGGAATGTCCTGCGATCCATGCTTGGCTCTCCCTGTCGTTGTTGTTGGCCGGCCGCACGGTGACGCCGTTGGCGGCGGTTACTGCGCCATTCCTGGCAGGCCCGTTAAGCCTGTCAAGTCAGCACAAGGGGCAAGCTGCCTCGCCGGCAGGCACGAAAAAGACGCTTGTGTGCAGTGCAGCATACCAAGACGGGCACACGCCAACAGACGGAACCTTGCTCTTCCCGCCTCACGCCGAGGCGTCTGCTCCGGCGGGACCTGCGAGCTGGCGCTGCTCGCTTCGGGTCGGCGCCAGGATGCTGACGTCGAGATCGCGACCCCGCTCGACCTCGAACACCTCGATCACCTCCGCGATACCTCGCACGTTGATGCGCGTGAAGCGCTGGTCGGCCGGCAGCGCCCAGCCAGCCTGCTGCGCCACCTGCCGCGACAGCGCGAGCTGGACATGCCGCTCGCGCGCGATCGCCTCGAGCTCGATGGCGGCTTTCACCGCCGTGCCGATGACGGTCAGGTCCACGGCATCGCCGGTGCCGATGCGGCCGAGAATGAGCGGTCCGCTGTACAATCCCGCCGCCACCTCGATGGGCCGGCCGAGTTCGGGCGCCAGCACCGAGTTGACATGGTCGAGCGCCAGGTCGACGGCACGGATCGCGCGGAGAGCCTGCCGGCAGCCGACCTCGAGGCCCGTGCGCTGGCCGAACACCGCGATCACGCCGTCGCCGACGAACTTGTCGATGAAGCCGCCCTGCTGGCGGATCGCCGTGCCGACCGCCGAGAAGAACTGGTTCAGCATGAACACGACGTCGTAGGGAAGCTTTCGCGACGACAGCTCGCTGAACTCGCGCATGTTGACGTAGAGCACCGCCATCTGGCGCTCGGTGCCGCTCGAGTCGCTCTCGACCGTGCCGGCATCCTCGGGGCTCACGCTCGCCGGCCGCAGCAGGCGCGTGACGACCAGCGGCTTGGTCGGACGGATCTGGCAGGCGAGCCGCACGTTCGACGGCGCCTCGATGGCGGCGAGCGTCACCGACTCTGGAAACACCGGCGCGGGCAAGCTGTCGCCGCCGTCCTCGATGCGCACGCGGCACGTCGAGCAGCGCGAGCGTCCGCCGCACACCGCGGCATGCGCGATGCCGTTGGCCCGCGAGATCTCGAGCAGCGTCTGCCCGGGCGAGCCGACCGCCTTCTGGCCGCCGGCGTAGGTGATCGTCACCTTCGGCGCGGCGATGCGGAGCACATGCAGCAGCCCGAAGATTGTAGCCGTCGCCACCAGCACGCCGAGAAAGCCCAACCGCGACCAGGTGCGATACTCGGCAAGCCGCTCGCCCGCCTCAGCGCCTGGCCACCGCGTGCTCTGCTTGACGGCTTCCAGCGCCTGCGGGTTCTCGATGTAGTTGGCGACCGTGCGGCCCGAGACCATGAAGCCGCCGAGCGAGGCGAGCGGCACCAGGATCGCGCAGAACAGCAGCACCGGCTGGATCGCGCGATAGGCGGGCGACAGGCGCAGCCAGTAGTGGATGCCCATGCAGCCGTGGATCCAGACCATCAGCAGCAGCGTGCTCTGGAGCACGGCGTTGGCTGGCCACAGGCGAGCAAGCTCATAGAGGTAGTTGTCGAATACGCCGAACCAGCTGCTGGCGATGCGCGTATTGACGATGTGGGGAAAGAGCAGGAAAGGGATCAGCAGCCCGAGGCTCACCTGCACCGCTTCCCAGGCCGGCATGCGCCACGTCGCGCGGGTCGCGACCTTGTACAGCGCCAGCGCCATGTGGATGACGAGTGCTGAGGCAAGCACGATGGTGCCGGCCGTCGAGCGGACGATCGCGCGCCGCCACACGTCGACGGCGTCCTGCTGCTCGAGGCTGACGAGACCGAGCGCCGTGTTGAGGAAGTGGGTCAGCGCAAACACGAACAGGACGAGACCGGAGACGAGCCGCATCAGCTGCAGATTGTCGCCGCGAACCAGGATGTGCTGCATGGAGCGTGACCTCACTTCGGCGGCCGCACACCCGACTTGGGACGCGCCGGCCACGACCGTATACTGACCCAACCCGATCGGAAATGGGAACAGCACGCACACCCTGGAAAATCGCAATCAGGCGCTGCTCGTGCCACGACGGCGCAGCTCGTCACGATACTGCGACGGCGGCATCCCGAACCACTGGCGCGCCGCGCGCGTGAACGAGGAGAGCTCCGAGAACCCCAGCAGCAGGGCGATGTCCGTCATCGCCATGTCGGTATCGCGCAGATAGCGCATGGCGAGGCGCCGGCGCACTTGCCCAAGCTCCGCCTCGAACGAGGTGTCTTTGTCCTTCAAGCGGGCCTGCAATTGGCGAGGCGTCATGTCGAGGGCCTCCGCGGCGCTCGCAAGATCGATCCCCTGCAACGGCAGCGCTTCGACGATCTGCTCGCTGACGCGTGCGACGATGTCGGTGGACTTGGCATAGTCCTCGAGTTCGCGCTCGGCCGACTTGCGCAGAATCTCGAACAGATGCTCATCGCCCCGCAGACTGCGGCGTGACAGGATGTCGGACCGGAACGTGAGAGCATTGCGTCCAGCTTCGAAACGCAGACTACGACCGAAAACCGGATGGTACTCGGCGGTATTGCTTGGGGGCCGATACTCGAACTCGCCGGCCAGCGGCAGCCAGTCCTCGTCGAAAATCTGTCGCGCGCGCTTGACGAAAAGCGCCATCACGAATTCAGTCAGCAATCGCCGTGGCCCGATCAAGGAGGCATCGTAGTTCCAAGTGAGGCGGGCCACGCCGTCGCCTTCCTCGAGTTCGATCACCATCGCTTCGATCTGGAGCCGCGCGTAGCGGGCCAAGCACCGAACGAAAGTCCGCAAGTCGGGCGCATTGAAGATCAGATAGCCGAGCACGCCCGCGCCTTTGAGCGGATAGGCCTCGGCAAACGCCAAGCCGAAGCATTCGATGCCGGAGCGCTCGCTGGCGATCTCCAGAAGCTGGCAGTAGAGGCGAAGCTCGATGCCGGCCTCGCGTGGCAGCCCGCCCTCGATGCCGACCTCGGCCAGCAGGTCATCGAGGCTCACGGGCCGCGGCGCTCGAGCCAGCACCTCGTCGAGCCCAAGAAGGGCAGTGGCGCGAATGAGAGGTTCGGCCCCGGACATGGCTTGATTCCAACTGCGATTGAGCCACTCTCCCAATTGCCGCCGCGCCCCCAGCGCACCGGACATTCGGAAACTGATATTCTCACGCGGAACCCCCGGAATGCCTCTAGAGTTAAGGTCGGGGGGTCAACTGTCAAGCATCCATTCGGGTCCGATTGTAGGACATCGTCCTAACAACGGACTAGGGTGCTGCGCCCCACGGCGAAGGCTGGCCAATCCCTTGTCCGGACACCAATCCGGAGTTGACCAATGCCGATCAAGGAGCAAGGCTCCCTTGGAGCGTCTGTCATGCACTTGCTGCACCGTGCCGGTCAGCTGGCTGACGAATACTTTGCCGAAGAAATGAAGGACAGCGCTCTGACGCCGCGGCAGTACGCCGTGTTGGCCGTGCTTGCCGAGAACGAGGGCTCGAGCCAGACGCAGATCGTCGATGCGACGGGGATCGATCGCTCGACCCTCGCCGATATCGTGAAGCGGCTGGTGCAGCGCGGCTTCCTGGCGCGGCGTCGCTCGCGGGCCGATGCGCGCGCCTACGTCGTTCGCCTGACCCCGCAGGGTCATAGCCAGCTCAAGGTGGCGAACCCGGCCGCAGCGCGGGCGAGCGAGCGCGTGTTGCGTGGACTTGCGAACGGCCAGCGCCACGATCTCGTTGCGCTGCTCGGTCAGATGATCGGGACGGCGCGGCAGTCGCCAGTCGTTGTGCCGATTGCGGCCGCGCGCCGTTGAATGAGCTCATGTCGGCGGCAGCGCGCGTTCGACGATCGCACGCACGTCGGCCCAGTCGATGCCCTGGCCGTAGCTGGCGCGCGGCGGCGACGCGAGACGGCTCACGATGAAGGCGTCGGCGACGGCCTGCGGCGCATGGGCCCGCAGAATGGCGCCGGCCGTAACCACCGCCAGCAGCTCGACGAAGGCGCGCGCACGCCGGTCGAGATGCCGCGCGTCATGCAGCATCGCCCGCAGGCGCGCGAGGCCGGTCATGAGGTGGGCGTCGTCGCCGACGGCGCGCTCCAGGTCCTCGATGACGCTGTCGGCAACGTCGGGCTCACGCTGCAGCACGCGCAACACATCGAGCGCCATGACGTTGCCGGAGCCTTCCCAGATCGCGTTGACCGGCACCTCGCGATAGAGGCGGGCAAGCACGTCCTCCTCGACGTAGCCGTTGCCGCCAAGGCACTCCATCGCCTCGTAGACGAGCGCGGGTGCAAGTTTGCACACCCAGTATTTGATCACCGGCGTCATCAGGCGGCGCCAGGCGGCGGCGCGCGCGTCCTCGGCATGGTCGAAAGCGCGGGCGAGGCGGAAAGTCAGCGCGGTCGCGGCCTCGACGTCGAGCGCCATGTCGGCGAGCACTTCGCTCATCAAGGGCTGATCGATCAGGCGGCGGCCCGACACCGAGCGGTGACGCGCGTGATGGATGGCGCGGGCGAGAGCTGCCCGCATCAGACCAGCCGACGACACCGCGCAGTCGAGCCGCGTCGCCGTGACCATTTCGATGATGGCTGAGACGCCGCGGCCCTCCTCGCCGATCAGCACGGCGTGCGCGGCGTGGAACTCGACCTCGGACGAGGCATTGGAGCGGTTGCCGAGCTTGTCCTTCAAGCGCTGGAAGCGCAGCGCGTTGACCTCCCCGTCATCGCGAAAGCGCGGCAGCAGAAAGCAGGAGAGACCAGCCTTGGCCTGTGCAAGCACCAGGAACGCGTCCGACATCGGCGCCGACATGAACCACTTGTGGCCGGTGAGGGTGTAGCGGCGGCCAGAACCCGGCGCACCGAGCGGCTCGGCCCGGGTTGTAATTGCGCGCACGTCGGTGCCGCCCTGCTTTTCGGTCAGCCCCATGCCGATGGTGACCGCAGTTTTCTCTGCTGCCGGGCGAA
>JANOJW010000698.1:0-10944 GCA_031418955.1 Hyphomicrobiales bacterium
GGCCAAGGCGCAGGCGCTGGATCGCGTGTTGGCACGGGTGCCCGAGACCACGCCCCCGACGGCGGGGCTCGCCGATCGCATTCTCGCCGCTGCTCTGGCCGAGCGGCCGGCTGCGGGCGTGCCGGCGCGGGCCGAGGCGGACGCGACAGTGTTGGCGCTGTCGCGTCAGAAGCCGGCCGCGCGCATCGCGCCGGTCGCCACAACCACTCAAGCTCCAGCCACACACGTTCTGTCGCGCGCACGGTCGGGCCGCTGGCAAGCGGCCGCGATCCTGGTGTTCGCGCTAACGACCGGCGTGCTGATCGGCGCCATGGATCTGGTGCCCGGTGCGACGGGCTGGATCGCGGAGCTGGCAGGACTCGAGACCGACGCCGAGCAGGCTGTCGCAACCATCCAGTTCGACGGCCTGCCGCAGATGATCGACGAGGAGCAGCTATGAGCGAGGCGCGCGAGCCAACGGCGGTCCGGTCGGGCAATCGGTCGTGGTGGCGCTGGGTGCTGATCGCGTCCCTGGCCTTCAACGTGCTGGTGCTCGGCGCGATGGCTGGTCGCGCGTTCATGCACCGGCATGGCCCGGTGGCGAGCCTCACTGGCCCCGCAGGAAACAGCGGTTACCTCGGTGCCTTCACCCAGCAGTTGCCCGTGGAACGCCGGCGCGAGATCTGGTCGAGCCTTCGCCACGACCGGTCCGAGCTGAAAGCCCTGCGAGGGAAGGTCCGCGAGGCTCGCGCCGACGTGCGAGCAGCTCTCACCACGGAGCCCTATGATGCGGCCCGCTTCAAGGCTGCGCAGGACCGCATGCTCGAAGCCGAGATCAGCGTGCGCCGAGCCTCCCAGCAGGTATTCGAGCAGATCGCGCAGCGCCTCAGCAGGGAGGAGCGAGCGCTGTTCGCGCGGCATATGGCGGCGGATGGCCAGCGCGGCGGCTGGCGGCGCGGGGCGGGGCGTGATCGCGACCCGACCGTGGAACCCGCCGATCAGAAGAAATAGATGCTCGCGAGAAGGCTCAACCTCAAGCCTCTTCACACGGAATTCACCGTATTTTTCGTAACTTGCCGTCTTCGCCTGGGGGACGGCAATGCTGAAGGACGCAGACCGGGCCGGTCTCGCACCGATGCTGTTCAGCGAGTACGCCAAGACGCGCACAGCATCGGCGATCGCCCTGTTTCATCGGCCTGTTGGCGAGGACGCCTTCATGTCCGGGCGCGCGTTCTATCGGGCCTGGCTATCGATGGAGCGCGCAGGCTTCAAGGACGTGCCGATGTCGGTGCTGGCGGACTGGCCCGTCGCGCGCAATACGCTGCACGGCTGCACGGGCTCGATGCGAGCCGCTTCATCGTCAGTGCATTTCGAATCGGTCGGCCGCGGGGGGTGTTGCCGGTTGGTCGCGCACGTCTGCCGGTCGATGAGTTGATCATTTAATTTAGAAGATTTAGTTAGGCCACTAGCGGGACGGCGCGCAGTTTCACGTTGAGCCTAGACATACCTGCGCAAGCAGAACTTCCGTCTGCTCGACATCTAGCATTTCTCAACGCAACCAACCTATTGGCCACCTATCCAGAAACTCGAAGCAGAAAATCCAGTCGGATCAATGGGGACACGTTTCATCGATCCGGGTGGGCAGCCGCCCATGGCAACTATCCAGAAACTCGAGCCAGAAAACTCAATCGAATCAATGCCTGATCGTTTCATCCATCCGGGTGCGCGAACGCGAATGGAAACTCAGTTGGATAGCCTGCGAGACAATGTCGAGGTTCCGACATCATTGAACGCTAGCCAACAGCGCTCGTGTGTCGCATCCTCGGGAGCCAGGCGCGCGAGTTACGGTTAGGGGATTGTGCGCGATGCGCCGCGGGACGTCTCGATGCTACCACCTAACGCTGAAACCGAGACTTGATAAACTTGATAAATTGATGTGAAGGAGCCTCGGGAGCGATGTGGTGAATTGAATCACCCTGCCTCGGGAGCCAGGAGCTTTTGCATGGAGCCCTTTCTTATCGACGAGCTAGGCAATCCGTGGGACGCCAAGGATCCCGCGCTTCGCCGTCACCTAATGACATCGATCGACGGCGAGCGGTTGCTCACGGTGGCGGTAGAGAACCTGGGCTGGGCCAAACTCTTCCCTCAGCCGAGGTCGTTTGGGATTGCATGCCGACCTGCATTCCTATCCGACGAGACATTAGCTGCAGTCTTGATGGCAGTTTACGACGCACGGGAACGTACAATCCGCCTGGATGTACTGGACAAGTGTTGGGAACATCTAGTTCTTCCTGACCGCCGATCGTTCGTACGGCTGCTGTCTGCTCTTGTCTCCGGGCGTCGACGCAGTCACTGGTCGAAATCGCGCTTGATTAGATCCTCCAGCAAGAAGGATTGCCCTCTCCGCTTGGCAACCAGGATGGCCGTCCTCGTTGGGAGCATGGCGGCCGAGGCTGAGGATGCGAAAGAAGCTTTGGACGCCATTTTCAACGGGCGCTGGCACATCTGCCGGGTCGACAGCGACAATGGCGACTCTATCCCTGTGGCCATTGGCCGCTCGTTTACGCCCTTCAATCCCAGTTGGAGTGCCTCAGGCGTAGGAGCCAGCATCCGTTCCTACGCCGACGATGCCTACGGACTCTGGGTGGCGGCACTTCACCGCGAAGTGCTCGCCAGCGGTCGTCCGGTCTTCGACGACGTCGATGCCGTCGTCAACTTCCCTCGCATCGGGGGAACGCGGTTGCGGTACCGGAGAGTGACGTCACCGCTCACGCTGCGAGGTGGCAGGCGTCTGGTTCTGGGCGCGGCCATTAGCGATAGCAGTATCAATCTCCGCGAGTTGGCGAGCTAGGAAGTTGCTTAGATCGTCGAGCAGAAATTGCTGCGTCATTGACATGAAGACTCCATGATAATCCGTCGGACCTATGTTCGTCATGCGAAAGCTCGGCTGGACGGTTTCATAGGCGTACATCGGCATTAGCGGGGATGCTGCGATCTGGTTGCTGACGACGGCGATTGTGTGGGTCGCATTCCAACGCGTCAGTGCATAAGTCCGCGAGATGCGGGGTAACAGTGCGGCGAGGCGGTGCCCTCGATGGGCTGGGTGCACCCAGAGCGCTCCTGAGTAAGTAAACACACCTTTGACCGCGGCGGCGATAGGGGCGTCTGTCATGCAAACGGGCTGGCCGGAGGGAGGCGATCGACCCGGCCCGTAGAAAAATGAATGGTCATCCATCATATCTCGGACCGAGCGATTGCCACTGTCGTAGATTCGGCCGCCTTGGGCGCATGCGATGCGACCGTCTCGATCCAACCCGACAAAGCCGTAGGACATATCGGGCGTGACCGACCCCAAACGGGGGTCGAGCATCGGCGCAAATAGAGGCCACGACACGACATTGGACGTCTGCAGTTCCACCAGCTCTGCCAAAGACGACGTCACGAGGCGAAGGCCGAGATCTTCGAGGATACTCTCCGCAGCAAGGAAAAAGCGGCCAATGAGCCCGTGCGGCCCATACTCGATCCGCAGTGTCTCGAAGAAATTGGGTCGGTTTGAAAGTTCAGAGGGAGCGAGATTGCGAGCCAGGGCGCCCGTCATCGGATTACCTCCATTGGTTGACCAAAACGCCACAATGACTATGCGATTCGGCACGAGCATTGCCTGTCGCAAAGTGAATCGACTTGTTGTTTTCAACACCTCTGGTTTAATGTGTCGGGCATGCGACGCTGGAGCGATGCTGCGCCTCGCGGTGCGCGTGATGTGCGTTGCGAGGATTGTGGCGTATGGCTAGCGAGGATTCCGAGTACGAGCTGGCGGCTGCGGCCGGCGCCTCGTTGGTGACATCGTTTATTGGAGCGCAGGTGCGAGCCCGCCGTGTCGAGCTGGGCCTGATGACGGAAGCTCTCGCAATCGCGATCGGCTTGTCTGCCGAGGCCTTAGCCTTAATCGAGGCAGGTCAGCGCCGCCCCACTCCTCAGCAGCTTACATTGTTGGCGTCCAAGCTCGGCGTCTCCGTTCCGTGGTTTTTCGAAGACATGCCGGAATCGCAGCGCGCACCAGCAATAGCGTCTCCTACCTCCGGACCGAACGTCGTCGGATTCCCTCTATCTGCGCGCTCGAGAGAACCAGACGAGCAATCGAGTGGATCGTGAGAGTCTCGTTCCGCAACACAGAAAACTATTTTAAGTAGAATTTAAGCCACCTGTCATAGCGTCGAAGGCTGCTGCTACGCGAAAGCGCGGCTCAAGTCGGGGGACGGTATGAGGGTGGCTCAAAAGCGCGCAACGTGGGCGGCGCACATTCGCCCTAGCGTGTGGGCATCGCGGTTTCTGAGGTGGCTCGTCCAGCCGTTGCTGCTGGTTGGTGGCGGACTGATCGTGATCACTTGGGGAGCAGCACTTATAAAGATCCACGCCGAACTAGCTCAGGCCGAACGCATGAGCGTCGCGGACGCGCAGAATTATGCACTTCTCTTCGAGCAAGACGTCCTGCGGACAGCGTCGGAGATCGACCGAACGATCAAGTACCTACGACATAGCTACGAACGGCTCGAAGGAGTCATCGACTGGCCCACATTGGTCAAAGAGGGCTTCACAGTCAACAATCGGACAGTTCAGATCGCCATCATCGATCGTTCGGGCGGAATGATCACTAGCACGGCGATGTTGCGACCGGAAAAGCGCATCGATCTGAGCGATCGCGAACACTTCAAGGTTCATGTCGGCAGCCCAAGAGACGAACTCTTCATCAGTAAGCCTTTGCTCGGGCGCGCATCCAACAAATGGTCGATCCAGTTTACTCGGCCATTTCGTGGGCCCGACGGCGGTTTCAGCGGCGTTATCGTCGTCTCGCTGGATCCCGATGCCCTGGTCTCGAACTACGGAAGCCTCCAAGCCTTCACTCGCGGATCATTCCTGCTTCTCGGTTCTGACGACATTATTCGGGCAAGCGCAGGTGACAGCCGCTATCAGATCGGATCTGCCTATCGCGAGAGCGAGCGCGATGTCATCGCGCTTCCGAACGGTGATGGCACGACTATCTTCCGGTCCAAATGGGACGGCGAAACTCGAATTGTCGGCGCCAGGCGCGTCGGCAAGCTGCCGCTCGAAGTTATTGTCAGTGCACCCGAGACACATCTCTTGAACGTCAGGCGAGAAGCGATCTCCTATCTTGCGGTTGCGGCGCTCATCACGATCGGAGTGATCTTCGGGATTGGTCGCGCGTTGCGACGTCAGCGCCGTCGGATGAGTGAGATCACAGCTCTCGCCCATCACGACATGCTGACGGGACTACGCAATCGTTTCAGTTACCAAACCGAGGTTGGGAACTTGTTCAAGCTGCCGTCTGCCAAACGGACATGCGCGCTTCACCTCATTGATCTCGATAAGTTCAAAGGCATCAACGACACGTACGGCCATCAGGTCGGAGACCTTCTGCTGCAGGCCGTTGCGCAGCGATTGAGCCGCGGCGTCCGGGCGATGGACCATGTCTTTCGGCTCGGCGGCGACGAATTCGCCCTGTTACAATTCGAATGTACCCGACATGATCAAGCCGCGCACGTTGCCGAGCGGCTGTGCAAACTATTGGGTGAACCATTCCTGATCAACGGCCACGAATTGCATATCGGCTGCAGTATCGGGATAGCTTCTGGCTCAGACCTTCTAGAAAGCGCCGATAGCATGTTGCAGGCCGCTGACATGGCGCTGTACCTGTCGAAGTCGGAGGGTCGTGGTACGTTCCGCTTTTACGATCGCGGGATGGACGAAGCTTTGGCCCGTCGCCGCCAGTTAGAGGTCGAGCTTGAACAAGCAGCGGAACGGGGCGAACTCGAATTGCACTATCAGCCGAAGATGGCGATCAGTGGAGATCCAATAATCTGCGGTTTCGAGGCGCTCGTGCGATGGAGGCACCCAAAGAACGGTATGATGCCTCCACTCGAGTTTATCCAACTGGCCGAGGAAACGGGCGCAATCGTCAATATCGGAATCTGGGTACTTTTGCAGGCGTGCACTGACATAAAGGCACTCGATCCAGAGATCACGGTTGCCGTCAACTGCTCGGCGGTTCAATTCGCTCGAAGTGACGTGAGCGCAGCAGTAAAGCAGGTGCTCATCGACACCGGGCTAGAGCCGCAGAGGCTTGAGATCGAGATTACCGAGACGATGCTCATGCAGAATGACCACCGCACCCTCACACAGCTGGAGGCCATTCGTCGACTTGGCGTGCGCATTTCTCTCGATGATTTTGGTACTGGATACTCTTCTTTGAGTTATCTGCACACCTATCCCGTGGACTGCATCAAGATCGATCGCTCGTTCGTAAAAACCATCGGCACGGAGCGCGATGCCGGCCCGATCATTCGCGCAATTGTGGCCATGGCTTGCGAACTTTCGCTGACTACGGTCGCGGAGGGCGTAGAAACCGCCGAACAGCTCGCTTTCTTACAGCTCCATGGCTGCACGTCGGTTCAGGGCTACCTGTTCAGCCCACCGCGACCGGCAGCCGAGGCATTTTCGCAACTCGGTTGCCGAGCGTGGCCGAAGGCCGCCTGACACCTTATCGTAACAACATGAGGACGCCGACGAGCAGTAGTGTCGCCAAAACGATCCGGCGGAATTGAGCTGCCGGAATCTGAGCTCGAATGCGATTGCCTACAATAGTGCCCAACACAGCCGGTATGGTCGCGGCAGCAGAGAGCAGCAGCAGTCGCGGAGTCAGAATGCCACTGAGGTGGAGACCGATCCCGAGGAAGAACGTGGAGATCAGCACGGCTATGTTCACCACTTGAACTGTACGCGCGGGGTCAAGGTGCAATGCCATGACATAAGGGAACAAGGGCATCACCTGAGCCCCGGTCAGACCCGTTATCACTCCATTGAGTAGCCCCGTTGGAATTTGCAGGATCCGATGTAGCGTGGGGGGCAGAAAAAGTTCCGGTTGCGCCAGTGCAAGTCCGACGTAGAGTATCAAGACGACACCGAGTAGCTTCACTGCTGCCGGCTGACTGACCCACTGCAGCAGCATGACGCCAATCGCCACGCCGGGAAAGATTGCGACGTAGAGCCATTTGAAGCGGGCCAAAGTCTCTTTGAAGTTTCCCGCCAGTAGCGACACGCTAATATTTGTCGCCATGGCCGGAATAATGACAATCGCCATTGCAGACTTGAGGCCGAATCCCAGAACC
Source organism: Hyphomicrobiales bacterium (assembly GCA_031418955.1). Classification (GTDB taxonomy): domain Bacteria; phylum Pseudomonadota; class Alphaproteobacteria; order Rhizobiales; family Hyphomicrobiaceae. The sequence goes on from JANOJW010000698.1 coordinate 7,164, forward strand.
AGAAACGGCAGCGCGCACGATGCATAGCCGAGGCCAGTCGCCCCCTTCACTATCCCGGCTAGTAGGAGGCCCGTGATCGCGAGCAGAGCTACGACGACTTCACTCTCCATTTAAATGCTCGCTTCCTGAGTGGTGATTCGGGTGTCAGGCTCACATCGGGTGTCAAGCGCTTTGAGCTAGGCCATCGCCGTCGAGTTCGACGAACCATGGCTTCACAGCGACGCCCTTTTTCATCGAGTACATGTAGAAAATTGGCAGCCTGTCCGGAAACAACGGACGCATCTTGCTGCTGTTGAAAGTAACGAAAATACTTTCGGGGAAGGCCTGCTCGACAGCACGCCGCTCGGTCATGTTCAATTCGTAGTAGCGCAAGGCCGCTTCAGTCGGATCGAGGTCGCCGCCATACCATTTTGCAGCCGACTCGCTGAGTGCCGTCAGCAGTTGGGGGTCGGGGTTCAGGCTACGATCCAAGGCCGCACCGTGACGTTCGACAATGTCGCTCAGTCGGCACGTCTCGAACCCCCTCTCCGAAGCCGATTGATTGACCCGCGAGAAATACTGATCGATCTGCTGTTCGCCATGGCCGTTCAACCGCGCATGTGTATCGGTCAGAATCAAGGTGATCCGCGCGCCCTCACTATGAGCTGCTGCGACACGTGATCGGCATTGAGCAAGATACTCGAGGCACTTGATCTCAGGCGCTCCCGGCAGGTGGCGTGGCCCCTTGCCCCAGTAGAGAACGAACCGGATCGGCGCTCGCTTGCGCAGCGCCTTTGCGACGGCGTCATGCAAGCCGCCGGGTGGAGTTGGCTGCTCGCGCTTGAAGGCCCACGTGTTGAAGCTCTTGACGATCCGATCAGTACCGTCTGCTTCGACCGGTTCGGCCTTGGCTTTGCCGCTGAGGGAAATGATCGTGCGATCGCAAGTCGTCATCGCGTCCAATATCCTCCGTGTATCTACCTAAGGTAGATTTAGCGGATTAATTGCCGCTAGGCAAGCCATTGTGGTGCGAGCCCGATCGGGTCATGGGGACGCGTCATTTCTTCAGCAGGCGGGCGATCTCGACCAACTTGTGCTGGTTCTCGGGGCTGAGCTCATCGAAAATATTGATGAGATCACTGGCAGCCCTAGTGGCGCTGGCCGAGGTCGCATTGTTGGACCCCGCCTTGTCGAAAAACCATGCAACCGGAACGTTCAGGTGCCTCGCGATCTCGACTAGCCGCGACACCGAGACGCGATTCTCGCCAGTCTCATATTTTTGCAGTTGCTGGACAGCAATTCCCAGGCGCTCTGAGAGCTGCTGCAAATTCAAAGACAACTCGAGCCTCCGCTCTCTGATCAACCGACCGACGACATGATCGACGGCAGTCGGCTGCCGAGCCGAAGACTTGGATCGGATTGCGCGCTTCGGCTTCACCACTACTCATGTCTCCGGCTCGATAGAGATGGTCCGCAGCACAAGCTCAGACGAGGCGGGACCGGTCAGGACACAGATGTATATGACGGCCATCAAAGACGGTCAAACAGTCGGATCTACCCACAGCAATCAACCTTAGATTAACGTCAATCTGTCTATCTAAAGTAGTCGAAACGTAACGCGGCTCAATCTAATGCTACGAACGCTCCTGCGCCACCAACGTCCGGCGGTTGACCGCATGGCCAGTCGACATGAGGGCACACCTCAATGTGTCGGACTCCAAAATGACGCGATATTGACCGAGTTCCACACCGCGCTCCTTTTCTCAAGCGTGTGCTCAAGCATTGCCGATGTGTTGTTGCGAGGCGATCATGTGCGCCTTCCGGGGGCGATGGTTCCCTACTTTCCATCGTACCCCGCATTATATACTCATGCGACCACTAGCGCAAACATCGCCGCGCGCACACTGCAGTTTGCGCTGTTGCTACAGGAGTTCTATCTGCGAGCAGAGTTCTCACAGCGGATTTCCACCTCGACACTGTCCGGCTCGACTTGCACGTCGACCTTGCGCGAGTTGGAAGTTTTAGCGAATAGCTGGCATCGGGTTGTTGCCGCGGGGATTATCGCATCGCAATTGATCCATGCGTTGGGAGGCTTTTCCGTCGAGGCGATGGACAGTCATCACAAGATGAAGCGCCTCTGCCAAGCGATCAGCTCGGGGGTAACCAAGAGTGTTCTGTCCGACGGAACGGTTGTCGTGCCGAGTTGGGCGGAATGCCGAGCAGATGTCCGGCTCCGGGTTGACCTTCTTGTCACCCTCATTTTCCACGGCGAGCGCCATCAGGCACTACTTCGAGATGTATCTCGAGGCGGTGCTGGGTTCGAGAATGTTCCGAAACTTCCCGTTTCCACTCGCGTCACGATTGAGTTGGCCGATCGCAGTACTTTCGGCGGCCAGGTCGTGTGGTTCCAGACTGGTCGAATGGGAATCGAGTTCGATGAGCCGCTGCCGGAGGGCCACTGGCTGACACTGGATGCAAAGACCGTCGCGCGATCGTCGCAATGAATCGTGTTTGGCCACTGTAGCGGAACATTTCAATGAGCGCGATTATCTCCTTCATAAAAAAGCAGTCTCCTCGCCAGGTGGACATGTTTGAGGCACCGTCGCTGGACCGCTTATCAGACGCGGATGCCAACCTTCTGATCGAATCCGGCAACCATTTGCTTATTGCCGGCCTCCATATCGCTTTAACGACGAGCGCACTCAACTATCTCGATCCGTTTCTCGATTGGCGTGGAGGTCCCCAGCATTTCGCTTTTGTGCCTTCGGAGCTTACAGTGCCAAGCGTTGCCATTGAAATGCTTATGCTCCATGGTGCGCTTCCGGAGATGCGCAATGACTGGGATCTCATGCTGGTGCGGCTGTCGCGCGCCAAGCGGCTTCTTAACCGGACGTCTGTTTGGACAGAGCATCTGCCGTCACTGCAGGAGCGGGACGAACTTGTAAGTAGCTGGTCGATGACGGCGGACGCGGCACAGCAGGCATTGGCCGGCTTCGAGACGATATTGCCCGCACTAGATCCCGACCTCCACCGTCGGGAATCGCCACACCTCGCGTATGTTTGCGGAGTGTTGGCTGCATCTCGAGACGGCAACAAGCCGTGCTTACGAAATGGTGTCCCGGTTCTGCCTGACTGGGCGGAGCGGCGGCAGGCGCGCCGAGTACCACTGATTGTCGATGCTAGGCTGCGTTACAAGGGGCGGGAACTCCGCGTTCGCGTGCGCGATGCCGCGCTCGGTGGCCTTGGTATTGAGCAGTGCGGCAAACTTGAAATCGGCGCGATCGTTGCCATTAAGCTCGAGTGCGGACGACGGCTCCTTGCAACCGTCGCTTGGACGCATTCGGACCGGGCCGGTTTGTCCCTGACAACGCGTCTGCGCCCCTGCGACCCGCTCCTCTCATCTTCGTGACGCCAGCGTAGAGCACCGATCTGGCGCAAAATTGTCATGCCCGATGCAGTATTCTAGTGGCTTGCACCGGCTAATATAATATGACTCATGTGCATTCGCCGCGAACGCTGATTCTTACCCTGTCGGGCTCACAACCGACAGGGGTAGCGAGATGGCAGCCAAGAAGTTCATCGTCGAACTCGACGCCGACGAGCGCGCGCGACTGAACGCGCTGATCTCCAAAGGCAAAGCGTCGGCGAAGGTGATCCTCAAGGCGCGCATCCTGCTGAAGGCGGATCGGGCGGAGGGTGGCCCGGGCTGGCTCGATGCTCAGATCGTCGAGGCGCTCGACACCAATCTGACCATGGTGTCGCGTGCGCGAGAGACGTTCGTGACCAAGGGGCTCGATGCGGT
>JANOJW010000699.1:0-4357 GCA_031418955.1 Hyphomicrobiales bacterium
ATGCAATCAGCATCTGCCTATGCTCACACCACCGCGGAGGAAGCACCTCCTCAAGGACTTTTCTGCATATCATGGAAGCGGGCGACATGCCAACAGAGATACGACGATGCAGGACGAATGTCGCTTCTGGTTATCAACAGGCTCGATTGCTGTTTATCAGCACTCATCATGCAAGCCTGAACGACAAGGTCGGATTACAATGAAGCGTGCCTTCAAGTGGCTCGTCGACCGCACCCTCATCCCGGCGCTGCGGTACGTCGCTTTGACTGCGTTCTGGGATACGATTGTCGCCCGGGAGCAGGCCGGGGTCCGGCGGGAGTTCGAGGAGCTGCGCGCACGACTGCGAGAACGGCAACCGGACAACCCAGCCTCGTTTGGCCTCAAGATCTACTCGCAGGCCGACGAGGATGGCATTCTGCAAAACATTCTCAGTCGAATTCCCGGACACAAGCAGTCGTTCGTCGAGATCGGTTGCGGCAATGGGCTCGAGAACAACACGCATGGCCTGGCGTTGCTGGGATATCGCGGCTGCTGGATCGACGCCGACCCCGGAAACATGGCGGTCATCAGCAACGCCCTCGGAGGGCTGGCATTCAAGGACCTTGTGATCCAGCAGCACATGGTCTCCTTGGAAAACATTGCGGAGGTCCTCAGGCCGCTGGCCGAGTTCATCGGGACGACCGAGATCGGGTTTTTCTCGCTCGATATCGACGGCAACGACCTCGCTGTAATGGCTGAGGCGGTCAAGCATATCTCGCCGCAGGTCCTGTGCGCCGAGTACAACGCAAGGTTCCCGCCGCCGCTGTCACTCGAGATGCGGTATGATGCAAACTTCGTCTGGCGGAACGACGACTATCACGGGTCCTCGCTGCAGGCGTTCTGCGATCGGCTGGACGGATATCGGCTGGTGGCCTGTTCATTGAGCGGCGTGAACGCGTTCTTCGTGCGCAATGACCTGCTCGACAATTTCACCCCGTACTCGACGACGGACCTCTATCAGCCGCTGCGGCTCAATCTCACGGGCTTGCGACCCGAACATAGGCCGACGCTGAAATGGCTACGGGACCGACTGAACGCGCCAGTGCCGAAGTGAAGCTCTCACGGTGCTGCAGTCGCCTTCCGACGCCGACATGATCAAGGCTTTTCCCCGACGAGATAAATGTCTCCGCACAGTGATGGGAAACGCCTCAAGGGCCTGTCGATCAATCGGCTGATACGCTGCACGGCACGCGGCTGCCCAACCGACAATCCCGTCCAGTTCGCGCCTTGCACGCTGACATCGGTCAGCCCCATGTCTCGCGCGATGTAGCGGAGATCGCCAATGTTGGGCTCGCGCACATGGCCGCGGAATTCCGGCTGCTCGTACCAGTCGTGCATGCTGCTCCAGGACAGTCGGCCGAACGGTGCGGTCAATCGCTTGCGCAAATTGACGTTGTTGGGAACACCCAGCACGAACCTGCCGCCAGGCTTCAACTCACGCATGACCTCCGCGAACAGTCGCTTCGGTGAATGATGCCAATGCTCCATGCTGTCGAACGTTGTTACGATATCCAGGGGGCCGGATACGCCGAGTCCTTCCTTGACGGCATCGCGGGATACGACCTCGACACCAAACTCGACAAGCGGCGCGAAGAGTGGAGTGCTTTGGGATCTGCGTTCGAAGTCTTTCCATAGCGCCTCGCCGAAATCGTCGACAATGACGGCTCGCTTGAAGCCGAGCGCCTTACAGGTGGCAGCAAGGAATCCGACGCCACTCCCGATATCGCACATCGCTACGTCGGATGGATCCCGATCGCCGATCGCAATCATGATGTTGAATGCCACGCGCTCACAGTCGGCAAGCATCCCGTCATGCAGTTCAACCGGAAATCTGCGCGCAACTTGGCGAAGTTTCTCGAGAACCTCTGCCTCACGAACGGTCGCCATGGATCACTCACCAGGTTTTGCGGGTTGATGCCGCAGCGTTGCTCCACCGGACGAAACCCGGCAAGGCGCTTATACGGCCTCACCTCGACCTGATCGCAGCCACGAGCAACGCGAGCCGGGGCCTGACCACCCGGTCGACGAGGGCCTGTCGCCACTCGCGGCCGACACCCATGATGGGGGCAACGAGCCCGATCAGGATGGTCGCCGCTCCCAGTGCCACGAACAGGGGGAGCGGGCGGTTCGGCGCCAGCGACAGGCAGCCCGCGGTGATGGCAGCAGCCGTGACCGTCGCCAGCAAGCTCCAGCCCAGGAACACCAGATGATAGGCGCGCCCGGTCGCCGGCACCAGTTTCCATGTGCCGTAGTAGGCGAGCGGCGCGTACCCCGCGATCTCACCGATCGAGAGCGCCAGCAGCATGCGCAGAGCAACGTTGTCGACCGGGAGCGTGAGGGCGAGGACGAGCGCGAGCGCGATCTGGGCCCATCGACCGGCGGCGGCATAGTAGGGAGCCTGGGAGGCCGTCAGGATGTTGTGGGCCTGGATCGAGGCAGCCGTGAGGATCAGCGGCAGCAGCGCCGCGATCAACTGGGGCATCTCGAAGATGTCGCTGCGGCCAGTCCACAGCCGCACGATCGCTTCGCCGCCACCGATCAGCAGGCCCGCCGCGAGGCCGCTGAGCGTCGCGAGCAGCCGTCCGCCATCGACGAGCACCGTCGCAATGCCTGGAGTATCGTGGATCGCGAGCCGGCGGCCGGTCTCCTGGCCGAGCACCATGCTCACCCGGTTGAGCAGGAGCCGGGGCAAACCTGCAAGCATGCGCATGAGCACGAAGCCGGCGAGAACGCCCATGCCGAGATTGAGGTGCCCTAGCGCGATCACGGGGATGCTCGACAGGAGGATGAGAGGGACGGCTTGCGCGAAGTACCCGCCGGAGATCGCGGCAATTCCGGCGATTTCGCTACGGCGCGGCAGGGCGAAGCCCAGGCCGTGGGGTGCGAAGCGCCGCATCGTATCCCCAAGCACGAACAGGGCTTGCAGCAGGTGCACAGCAGCGGCGGCAGCCGAGGCTGCGAGCAACCCGCCACCGCCAAGCACGGTGGCCAGCACCGCCAGGACGTACGCAATCTCGCCCAGCGCCATGATCATCACTTGCCGGGCGAACTGCCGGTTTGCGCGATAGAGCGAGTAATTGCCGAGAACGGCCAGGCGCGCGGCGCTGGAGATCGACAGCAGCGCGACGCTGACAATCATAGTGGTGCCGGCGGCGTGCTGGGGCGGATTGAAGGTCATGAAGGCGGCCATGAACAGCACGCTCACCGCCGCGAACCCGAAAAACATCGTGTTGGCGACGAACAGCGTGTGCCGGGCATCATCGACCCGGCCCTGTTCCATGTCGGTCATCAGGCGATTATTAAAGTAGAGATTGGCGCCGAACTCGAACAGCGAGATGAGGCCCACCGCCGCGAGGCAAACCGACCACGCCTCGAAGGTTTGCGGACCCCAGTACCGGAACAGCACGGCGGTCAGGATCGCGCGATCGAAAAGGCCGACCCCAAGCGCGAGCACCTGGCTCACATTCTCCGTTACCAAGCGGCTCAGATGGCTCATCGCGATAGCCGCGCAAAGATGTTGCCGCGCAGGCCCGCGAGAACCTCGCTTTTGTTGACGAGCCGCTCATAGGCGACGCCGGCCATGAACGGCAAGATATGGAAGCGCAGATAGGCCGGGAAGCCCTCGACCATGCGCACGTCGATGCCGGAAAACCCGACCTCGTGGGCGGCGCGCGCGACCTGCCGGCGCGTGTTGAGCCGATAGTATGTTTTCCATGGCTCGTGGGTGTCGTCGGGGAGGTTGCGCATCCGATTGGCGATGGCCGTATGCACCTTGTGTGGCGACAAGCGCGAGGCGATCGCCACGTAGTGGTACATGTTGGGTGTGCGGAAGAAATAGCTGCCGCCGGGCTTGAGAACGCGATGCACCTCGGCCAGGAACGGCACGGGATGTTCCACGTGCTCGACGACGTAGTCGCTGTAGGCGAGATCGAAGCTCGCGTCGGCAAAGGGCAGCGTGACGCCATCGGTGATTTGGCCGCGGTCGATCTCGGGATTGCGCATCACCTCGGGGTCGATGTCGGAGCCGACGAGCTCGGCGACCTCGCCCTTCAACGTGCAGCGCGGATCGCCATTGCCGGGGCCGGCGCCGACGTTGAGCACGCGGGAGCCGGCCGTCGATGCCGCGCGGATCCAGCCGAAGAACTGCGCGGTGTGATCGTACTGAGGCCCGGCGTACCAACGCTGAACAACCGTCTCGGAGATCATATCCAAGGTCCTTCGCATCCAGATCCCGCATGAGACCCGGGGTCGAGCCGATCAGTGTCGGTCGATCTGGTCAGCGCGAGGCCTGCCACGGGGACGGTCGCCTCGGCAAGTC
>JANOJW010000700.1:0-9566 GCA_031418955.1 Hyphomicrobiales bacterium
TTACTCGGACAGGCTCCTAGTGCAGAGCGACCCTCAACCCGACCTACAGTATCCTACAGTATCCGCTCCAGCGCCGCCCGGATCGTCGGCGGAATGGCGGCCGGGCGTTCCGTCATGCGATCGACGAACACGTGCACGAAGTGACCTTCGGCTCGGGCCTCGTCCTCGCCTTGCCCGAACAGACCAATCTCGAAGCGCACCGAAGATGAGCCGAGGCGCGCCACCCGCAGCATCGCGTCGATCGTCTCGGGGAAGCTGATCGCCTTGTGGAAGCGGCAGAGCGACTCGACCGCGAACCCGATCACCGGGCCAGCGCGCACGTCGAGGCCCGCCTCGATCAGGAAGCGCGTCAGAACGGTGTCGAAATACGAGTAGTAGACGACGTTGTTGACGTGGCCATACGCATCCTGGTCCTGCCAGCGCGTCGGAATGGCGAGCGTATGCCTGTATTGGCTCCGCGTGCCGATCGGTGCCCGCTCGCCGCTCATGCGCCCGTCTTGACTGCCACGATCTGGATCTCGACGAGGCAGCGCGGGTCGGCCATCCGCGCCTCGGTGCAGGCCCGCGCGGGCAAATTCTTCGGATCGACCCAGGCAAGCCAGACTTTGTTCATCGCGTCGCGCAGCCGAATGTCTGAGAGCCAGATCTTGGCCCACAGGATGTGCGACTTGTCCGAGCCGCACAGCCCCAAATACTTGTCGACGTCGGCGAGCGCCATCTTGGTCTGGCCGGCGACGTCGAGGCTGGTGTCCTCGCCGATGCAGCCCGCCGTGAACACGAACGCGCCCGTTTCCACGACGTTTGAAAGAATCGGCTCGAGCTCGCGCCGGATGATGGCCATGGGATGCTCACGAAGTGTGGGGAGTGGGGAGTGGGGAGATGCCGGATTGTAGTGGTTTGCAAGTGTTCACTCGAGCATCTCCCGACTGGCGACTGGCGACTGGCCACTCCCTACTCCCGCTTGTTTCCTACTTCGCCGCGACGACCGCGATCTCGACCAGGATCAGCGGGTCGGCGAGCTTCGCCTCGATGCAGGCGCGGCCTGGGAGATTTTGGCCGCCGGTCCACTCGGTCCAGGCGATGTTCATCTTGTCGCGGAGCCGGATGTCGGGCACCCAGATCGTCGCCGAGATCACCTTCGACTTGTCGGTGCCGCCGAGCTTCAGCAACCGGTCGATCTCCTTCAACACCTGCCGCGTCTGGTCGGTCACGTCGGTCGCCGTGTTGTCGGGCGTGATGCCGGCCGTGAACACGAAGCCGTTGGCCTCGACGCATTTGGACAGAATGCCCTTCGACTCGTGCCGCTTCAAAGTCATGGGGGATGCTCCTCGTTGATGCAACCTATGGGGCGCAAGTCATAGCACGACGATTGCTGCCCGCCAGCCCGCCTGCCTGCCGAGCGATCTGCGCGCGACAACGGTTGCACTTCTTCGCTGGCTGCTTTTCAATGCGCCTCCAGACGCAACGCACTGCGCCCACGCCGACCGGAGATGCACATGGATCTCGCTTTCACGCCCGAAGAGACCGCTTTCCGTGCGGACGTGCGAAAGTTCTTCCTGACCGAGGTGCCGCTCGCGATCCGCGCCAAGGTCATGGAAGGCCGCGAACTCGCCAAGGCCGACGTGGTGGCGACGCAGAAGATCCTGCACAAGCGCGGCTGGGCGACGCCGGGCTGGCCAAAGGAATGGGGCGGCACGGGCTGGACGCCGGTGCAGTTCTACATGTTCGGCGAGGAGATGCAGCTGAACGGCGTGCCCCCGCCCTTGGGGTTCAACGTGTCGATGCACGGGCCGGTGCTCATTCAGTTCGGCACCGAGAAGCAGAAGAAGCATCACCTGCCGCGCATGGCCGCGCTCGACGACTGGTGGTGCCAGGGCTTCTCGGAGCCGGGCTCCGGCTCCGACCTCGCCTCGCTGAGAACGACGGCCGTCAAGCAGGGCGACCATTATCTCGTCAACGGCCAGAAGACCTGGACCACGCTCGCCCAGCACGCCGACTGGATCTTTCTGCTGGTGCGCACCGACCCGGCGGCGAAAAAGCAGCTCGGCATCTCCTACCTGATGGTGCCGATGACGACGCCCGGCATCACCGTGCGTCCGATCATCACCATGGAGGGCGGCAAGGAGGTCAACGAGGTGTTCCTCGACAACGTCAAGGTTCCCGTCGAGAACCTGGTCGGCGAGGAAAACCGCGGCTGGGACTGCGCCAAGTATCTGCTCGGCAACGAGCGGACCGGCATTGCCCGCGTCGGCGTCTCGAAGATGCGCATCGGCCGTATCAAGCAGCTGGCGCGCCTCGTGCCGGCAGGAGAAGGCACGCTGATGGACGACCCACACTTCCGCGAGAAAGTCGCCATGGTCGAGGTCGAACTGAAGGCGCTCGAGATGACGCAGCTGCGCATCGTCTCGGAGGATGCCAAGGCCGGTCGCGGCGGTAAGCCCAATCCCGCCTCGTCGATCCTCAAGATCAAGGGCAGCGAGATCCAGCAGGCGACGACCGAGCTGCTGATGGAGATCGCGGGCCCGCTGGCGCTGCCCTACACGACCAACAACGAGGACTATGGCCACAACGAGCCGCCGGGCGGGGCCGATTGGGCGGGCCCGACCGCGCCCGCGTACTTCAACAACCGCAAGGTCTCGATCTACGGCGGCACCAACGAGATCCAGCGCAACATCATCGCCAAGGCCGTGCTGGGGTTCTGAGGCTGTTCTTCCCCCGCTCCCCGCGCGTTTCACTTGCGCGGGGAGAGGGTCGGGGTGAGGGGCGGCAGCACGACGCGTGGGCCAACCTCCTGCCGACTTTATCGATTGGATCTGTCGGCCTCTGTTTCCTGGGCCGCCCCTCACCTTAAACCCTCCCCCATTGAAGTGCAGACAACGGGGAGAGGGGACGAGAACGCCTCGCCGCCGAGGCACAACAACCGGCAGGACCTCTGAAATGGACCTCGATCTCTCCGACGAGCAGCGGCTTCTCAAAGACAGCGTCGATGGCCTGTTGGCGCGCCGCTATCCCGATCTCAAGGCGCGCCAGACGCTGGCCAAGGAGCCGAAGGGCTACTCAGCCGCGATCTGGAAGGAGCTGGCCGACCAGGGGCTTCTTGCCATTCCCTTCGCGGAAGCCGACGGCGGCTTGGGCCAGGGTGCTGCCGAGCTGATGATCGTCGGCGAGGCGATCGGGCGCACGCTGGCGCTCGAGCCGTACATGGCGACCGTCGTGCTCGGCGGCGGCGCGGTGCGGCACGGCGCGAGCGCCGCGCAACGCGCCCGGATCATTCCCGATGTGGTCGCGGGCGCCACCACGCTCGCGCTTGCGCATCAAGAGCGCCAGTCCCGTTTCGACCTGCACGACGTCGCCACCACGGCGAAGCCCGACGGCCGCGGCGCCTATACGCTCGAGGGCGAGAAGTGCGTCGTCCTGCACGGCGACAGCGCCGACAAGCTCGTCGTCACCGCACGCGTGTCCGGTGACCGGCGCGCGCGCGATGGGATCGGCTTGTTCCTTGTCGATGCCAAGGCCTCGGGCGTGTCGCGGCGCGGCTACCCGACCCAGGACGGCCAGCGTGGCGCCGACATCTCGTTCGCAAGCGTCAAAGTCGACGCTGGAGATGTGCTCGGCGATCCCGCGAACGGCTTAGCTCCACTCGAGCGCACCATCGACGACGCCATCGCGTTCCTCGCCGCGGAGGCCGTCGGCGCCATGGAGACACTGCACGCCATGACGCTCGATTACGTCAAGACGCGAAAACAGTTCGGCGTGGCGATCGGCTCGTTCCAGGTGATCCAGCACCGCCTCGTCGACATGTTCACGCACCTCGAGCAGGCCAAGAGCATGATGTACTTCGCGACCATGATGGCAGCCGAGAACAACGCGGTGGAGCGGCGCCGGGCCATGCACGCAGTCAAGGTGCAGGTCGGCCGCTCGGCGCGCTACGTGGGCCAGGAGGCGACGCAGCTGCACGGCGGCATCGGCATGACGGCCGAGTACAAGGGTAGCCACTACTTCAAGCGGCTGACCATGATCGAGCTCGCTTTTGGCAACTCCGATCATCATTTGCGCGAACTCGCCCGGGCCGGCGGTCTCATCGGAGCATCGGCGGCGGCGTGAGGGCGTGTCGCCGGGATCAGCGGATGGCGGCGCGCTCGCCGCGATCGGCCTTGGCGAGCAGGCGATCCATGGCGCCGTAAAACGCCTGCCCCGGGCCCGGATAGCCGCGGATGCGGTCGACCTCGACGCCCTGGCTGTCGAGCAGGATGAAGGTCGGCACGCTGGTGACGGCGCCGGCGAGCCGGTAGCCCTGCCGCGCATGCTCACCAAGGCGGATCGTGCGCAGCGCGGCGCGAGCCACATAGGGGCCGTCGCGATAGCCCGGCGCCACGTCGCGATGGAAGCGCTTGCACCAGCTGCAGGTCTCCGTCTCGACCATCAACAGCGTCATGCCATCGGTCACTGGCGCGGCGATCCGTTTGGGACTGTTTGGATCGTTGGTCCAACCGCCGCCGGACTTCACCTCGTCCAGCGTCGCCCATTGCACGGCGACAACGGCGAGCAGCGCAAGTCCGGCCAGCACCGGCGCGCCCTTGTAGATCAGCTCGTGCAGACGATCGGTGTCCATGCGCAGATCACCGCCAGAGCTTGCTCGACTCGGTCTTTGTTCCGATCTTGAGCAGCATCCGGTCGAGCGCGACGTAGAACTCCTTGGCAGTGCCCGGGTAGACATCCATCCGGTCGACCTCGACGTCGTCGGGGCCGACCAGGATGAACGAGGGCACGGCGCGCGCTGGATACTTGAACTGGAAGCCGCTGATCGACTGGTCGCGCAGGCCTAAGGTTCGGATCGGGACGCGCGTTCCATACTCGGAGTACCGGTAGGACGGCACGACGTCCCGGTAGAAGGCCCGGCAGGCCGCACAATCCTCGCCGTCGACGACGACCAGCGTCACACCCTTGGGGACCGCCACGGACAGTACCGGCGGTAGCTGATCGTCGATCGCGACGTCACGGGACTGCAGGCTCGGCGCCACCCACCACGCCAGCGCCACCGCCACCAAGGCGGCAAGCGGCGAAAAGCGGAACGCCCACTCCTCCCGGCGATCCCGCACGGCTAAACGCGCAGCTTCCTCCGCTTCCGGGCCCGTCGGGGCCGGCGCAGTCGCAGTCCGATTGCTCTCGAATGCGAAGGACATTCCACCACCCTACGTTTGCCGTGTGGCCAAAGTGTTTCCACCACGGCGCAAGAGCGGGGCCGGTGCTCAGGATTGAGATCGAATTGTCGGTCGCATGGTTAAGTGAGCGTTACCGCTTGTCCTCTTGCGCATCCTGGCGGAAGCTTTGCTCCTCCAGGCATGAGCGAGGATCCACCCATGGCCGACTACGACATCGTCATCCGCGGCGGCACCGTCGGTACGGCGAGCGACGTGTTCGAGGCGGACGTCGCGATCACCAAGGACCAGATCGCCGCCATCGGCCGCGGTCTCGCGAAGGGCAAAAAGGAGATCGACGCCAAGGGTCGCCTGGTGCTGCCGGGCGGCGTCGACGCACACGCCCACATCGAGCAGCTCTCCGGCATGGGCGTCATGAATGCCGACACCTTCGAGAGCGGCACGGCGGCAGCCGCCCACGGCGGCACCACGACGGTCGTGTGCTTTGCAGCCCAGCATCAGGGCATGAGCCTGACCAAGGTGGTGGAGGACTATCACGGCCTCGCCCGGAAGGGCGCGATGATCGACTACGCCTTTCACATGATCCTCGCTGACCCCAACGAGCGCGTGCTGACCGAGGAACTGCCGCCGCTGATCAAGGCCGGCCACTCCTCGATCAAGATCTTCATGACCTACGAGAAGACGCGGGTGCCCGACGAGCCGCTGCTGGAGGTTCTCGCCACCGCGCGCGAGCACAAGGCGCTCGTGTGCGTGCACGCCGAAAACGACGGCATGATTTCTTGGATGGGCAAGCGCCTCGTCAAGCGCGGCTACACGGCGCCGAAGTTCCACGGCATCTATCACCCGCGCCTGTGCGAGGTGGAGGCGTTCCACCGCCTGATCGCCTTCTCCGAGCTGATCGACCAGCCGGTGATCATCTATCATGTGTCCACCGCCGAGGGCGCGGCCGTGATCCGGGAGGCGCGCGGGCGGGGCCTCAAGATCTTCGCCGAGACCTGCACGCAGTACCTGACGCTCACCGTCGAGGATCTCGACAAGCCGGGGCTGGAGGGCGCGAAATGGGTGTGCAGCCCGCCGCTGCGCACAAGGGGCGACCAGGAGGCGCTGTGGCAGGCGCTGGCGCTCGGCGACCTGCAGTTCGTCTCCTCCGACCACGCACCCTACACCTTCGACGCCAAGGGCAAGCTGCGTGCCGGCCCCAAGCCCGCCTTCAAGGACATCGCCAACGGCATGCCCGGCATCGAGCTGCGCCTGCCGCTGCTGTTCGACGCGATGGTCTCGAAGGGCCGCTTTAGCATCGAGAAGTTCGTCGAGTGGACGGCAACCGCGCCCGCCCGCATGTACGGCCTCAACCCCAAGAAGGGCTCGATCGCCATCGGGGCGGACGCCGACATCTGCATCTGGGACGCCAAGAAGAAGGTCACGCTCGCAGACGGGGGCGTGCACGACAACACCGGCTACACGCCCTACGCCGGCCGCACGATACAGGGCTGGCCGGTCACCGTGCTGCGCCGCGGCGAGGTGATCGTGGACGCCGGCAAGCTCGCGGCAAAAGCTGGATCGGGGCAGTTTCTGCCGCGCGCCGCCGGCCCCGCCGCCGAGCCGACCGGCCGCCTGTCCCCCGAGTTCGACCCCAAGCGGAATTTCGGCGCGAAGTTGTATTGATGTGGTGTTCTGCCCCATTCGTACAGCCTCAACGATTGTCATCGTCGGGCTTGTCCCGACGACCCATTGTGCAGCGATCGCAGCGCCATAAGTTTGCTTCAGGGTCGCCGAAAACTCAGACCCCGAGCCCGCTTGACGATGGGTGGTCGGGACAAGCCCGACCATGACAACCGTGGGTGTTATGCTTGCGTCAGAACACTTGTGTCTGACCCGATTGCGACCCGTCTGCACGCCGGATCGCCGCCTCTTGGCCGATCACCTCGGCGAGAAGCCCGACCACATACGGCACAAAACTGCGCGCAATCTCGACGTGGAAGCGATCAGGCGCGCGCCGCCAGAGCACGATCTCGGCCTTGGCGAACAGCGTGCGCGTGGCGCGATCGACGGGAAATCGCGCGATATCAAGCGGCAGCGGGCAGCCTGCCGACAACACGTCCTCGACGGCTGGTCCTTCGAGCACCAGCCCGGCGTTGCGCGCGCTGATCTCGACGACCGCATGAGGGACCGCGCGATCCATGCGGGCCGCGTCGTTGGCGAGCGCGCGCGCGGCGTCCACTTCGGCGAGGATCAACCATTCGTCGGGGCCGAGGCGCAGCGCCGTCCGGCCACCCGTCTCCGCCGCCGTGTTGATGCGCGAGGCCAAGTCAATACCGAGCGCCGACGCCAGGCTTTCGCGACCATCCTCCCGCACGCGCAGTGAAAGCCGGGTCATCGCCGGCGCCTCGCTCACGCGCGCGATGCCATCTGAGGCGGGCAGGAAGAGGCCGGCGAACGCGCTCGCCTCGGTCCGTTCGATGATTGCGGTCTCAGCCATGCACGCGCGCTCCCTTCACGTCGTGGAACACCGGATCGACGATGCGCACGCGAATTGCGCCGCCGGGCATCGGCACGTGCAGCGTGCCCCACTGTTGCGAGCGCCCACCCGAAACCAGCGCCAGCGCGATCGAGCGGCCAAGCGTCGGGCTCCAATAGGCCGAGGTCACGTGGCCGAGCGCGGGCGTACCGGGCGGCGGATCGGGCATCGCGGTGATCTGCGCGCCCTCCTCGAGCACGACCAGCGGATCGTCGGTCAGGAGCCCCACGAGTTGCCGGCGGTCGGGTTTCAACATGTCGGGCCGCGCCAACGAGCGCTTGCCGACGAAATCGGCCTTCGCCGAACCGACCGGCAACCCGAGGTCGCCCGGCGTCACCGTGCCGTCGCTCTCCTGGCCGACGATGATGTAGCCCTTCTCGGCGCGCAGCACGTGCATCGCCTCGGTGCCGTAGACCGTGCCGCCCACCGCGTCGGCCGCGGCAACCACACGCTCCCAGATGGCGCGCGCGTGGCCCGCCGGCACGTTGATCTCGTAGCCGAGCTCGCCCGTGAAGCTGACCCGCATCAGCCGCATCGGCACGCCGAGGATGCGGCCTTCCGAGGCGCCCATGTGCGGCAGCGCGGACGTGTCGAGGGCGACGCCCTCGACCAGCGGCGCGATGACCTCGCGGGCGCGAGGGCCCTGCACCGCGATGACGCCCCACTGCTCGGTGACCGAGGTGAGCCAGCACGTGCAGTCGGTGAACTCGGTCTGCAGATAGTCCTCCATCAGGCCGAGCACGCGCGCAGCTCCTCCCGTCGTCGTCGTGACATGGAAGCGATCGGGTGCGAGCCGCGCGACGATGCCATCGTCGATCACGAAGCCCGCCTCGTTGAGCAGGATCGCGTAGCGGCAGCGTCCGACGCCCAAGGACGCCAGCGCGTTGACGTACATGCGGTCGAGGAACCGCGCCGCGTCGGGCCCCACGACCTCGATCTTGCCGAGCGTCGAGGCGTCGAACACGCCGACCGTCTGGCGCACGGCACGGCACTCGCGCGCGATCGCCTCATGCATGTCCTCGTGGGCGCGCGGGAGGTATCGCACGCGCTGCCATTGCCCGACGTCCTCGAACACCGCGCCGCGCGAGCGCGCCCAGGCGTCGATGGCCGTGCGGCGCACCGGATCGAACTGGGCACCGCGTGCGTGCCCTGCGAGCGTGCCGAAGGTCACGGGCGTATAGGGCGCGCGATAGGTCGTGTGGCCGATCTCGCCCGGCATCCGCCCGAGCAGCGACGCCGCCACCGCAATCGTATTGTGGTTGCTGGTCTTGCCCTGGTCGGTGGCCATGCCAGCCGTCGTATAACGCTTGATGTGCTCGACCGATTGGAAGCCTTCGCGGGCAGCGAGCGCGATGTCTCCCACCGTCACGTCGTTCTGGAAGTCGACGAACGCCCGCGCCGCCGAGCGCTTGTCGAGCCAGCCGTCGTCGAGCAGCGGCGTCCGCCGCGTCGCGGGAGCGTGCGCCACAGGGATGCGACGACCGTGGCCCGTGCCGTGGCCCGAGGCGTTGGCGGCGCGCGCGCCTGCGGCAAAGCCGTCCTCGAGCACAGCGTCGAGCGCCGATACGCCGCGACACGCGCCTGCAAGCCGAACCCCGGCCACATCTCCTGTCGGCAGCAACGCTCCGACGTCTGCGTCCCATGCGAGCTTGCCGCGCGCCTGCGAATAGAGATGCACGCTCGGCGTCCAGCCGCCGCTCATCGCCAACAGATCGCAGTCGAGCTTGTCACCCGCTGTCACCGTGTTGCGCGACGTGTCGATGCGCCCCGTCGCGACGCGCGAGATGCGCGTGCGGCCCTCGGTGCCGATGACGAGCGCGCCGGTGTCGATCGCGATCCCATCGCTGCGTGCCTCCTCCATCAGCGGCCCACCACCGTCGGCGCGGCGA